>JAGRIN010000417.1 GCA_020443245.1 Pseudomonadales bacterium | reverse complement strand
GTGCCGGCGGCTCGACAATCGTGGTCGATATGGACAACCGGGTGTGCCTGTCGTATGTGATGAACCAGATGGCGCAGGCGATTGTTGGGGATTCGCGGGGCGGGACGCTCGGTAAGACGTTTTACGAATGTTTGTGATGAGTCAGGGGCTGGGGTCCCTCGCTTTTGCTCGGGACGACGATCGTCGTCCTGAGTCAACGCCGAAGGACCTCAACCTGGCGTGTCAGCCACGCCCCATCGCTTTCAACACGGCCTGGCGCGTCTCATCGATCACTTGCCCCGCAAACTTGTCCTGCTGGATCGCTTTCCAGTAGGCGGTGGTCTTCGGATACTTCGCAAGCGCGGGCGGCCCGCGGAAGATTGGCATCCACTCGTCTGCGAGTTGCAGTATCGGTCCGAGGGTACCGTCGGCGTGGGTGAGCGATGAGCCGTAGGCGTAACCCTCTTCGCCGATGTACTCCTCGAGAAACGCGAGCGATTTGTCCACCTCACTGACGGCACGCGTGACGGCGTCCTGGTCCCACGACTTCGGCGGCCGCGAGACCATGTTCATGAGCGGCAACATTGCCATCACGATATAGATGTCGCTGATGCGCGAAAGCAGCCGCACCTGCGCCCGTCCCCAGGAGTCCTTTGGCATCATCGCGGGTTTGGGATACATCTCTTCCAGCAATTCGCAGATGACCTCGCTCTCGGGCAATGCCCGGCCATCTTCAAGCACCAGCGCGGGCACGCGACCGATCGGGTTCACGTCCAGGTATTCGCCTTTCTCGCGGCTGTCATGGATGCCGGCGGGCTCGATGATCTCGTGCTCGATGCCCTTGTAGAGCAGAACGAGGCGAACGCGGGTGGGGAAGGGTGAGAGGTAGGTCTGGTACAGCTTGATCATTTTGTTACTCCCCGTACTGCGCGTTGTCAGCGATGGGCCACATCGGCCCTGGCGCGTGTTGTCGTTCGAATACTTCAATGTGGTGCGTTGTCAGTCCGGGCGGATCGGCGGTGACGATCTTCGCCGCGATGTCCTGGAAGCCGGCGCGGAAATGGTTCGACGACTTGAGTGCGACGATGTCGTATTCGGTCACGTCGATGCCCACCGCGAGAAACGGACCAATGTCGAATGTCTGGGACCGCCGTGAGGCGACGATGATGTCGATACCATCGACGACGAGTCTCGCGAGCTTGCCAAGGTGCATGGGCGAACCCTTGCCCATGGCGCGCATGACGAGCCTCCCGTCGTGCAGGGCCTTGACGTAGGCGTTCAGCGTCAGCGTGTCTCCGTGCAGGTCGTCGTATTTTCCGCCCAGGTTCACGGTGATGTCGGCGCCGACGCCGGCCTTGTGCGCTTGTTCGGCGACTTCCGCATCGACGATAAAACCGAAGCAGGCTTTCTCGAGTTTCGCGTCGAGCATTGCCTTGAGCAGGTGCGTGCCGTCGCCGGGCGTCCCCCCACCGGTATTGTCAGAGGTCTCGTTGATGATGACGGGATGCGCCTCGCTCGCCATCGCCTCTGCGACGGCCTCTTCTGCGGACAGGCTCTTGGGTCGAAACTTCTCGCGATTTTTCCAGATGCCGGTTGCGACAGACTTGCCGACTTGCTCGGCGCGCTCACGACTACCGGTTGTCGTGACCATGATGTGCGTGCCCACGTGCGGCGTGTCGGCATAAGGGAAACCGTGAAACCAGCTCACGTCGATCACATCGTCCGCATTTTCTTCTGCGAGGACATCGGCAAGGGTTTCTTTGCCGATGCCGACGAACGTGGTGGTGGTCGGCATCAGGAGCGGAAGGGTTTCGACGTGCAACACGGGCCGGAAGTTCTCTTCCAGCATCCGCTTGATCAGCAGGATCGCCTCGCGCGCGCGATGGTGCAGGTCGATGTGCGGGTACTGGTGACAGGCGAAGCCGCCATCGAGCGCGTCGGCCATGTCTTGCGTGATGTTGCCGTGCAAGTCGAAAGTGGCGGTGATCGGCACGGCTTCGCCGACCACGTCGCGAATTGATCGGACGAGGTCGCCTTCGAGATCACTGATGCCATCCACGACGCCGGCGCCGTGAAGATCCAGGAATACGCCATCCAGTGGCATGGCTTTGGCCAGCCCTTCGAGAATCTCCTGCTTGAAACCGTCATAGGCCGAAAACTCGATCGTCCCGGACGGCTGCGTGCCCGCCATGAGTATCGGAACGGGCTCGATCCCGAGTTCATCGCACGTCTCCAGCGCCCCGCCGATGCTGGTCTCGGTCCCGCGTGCCCGCAATATCTGTTCGCCGCGCTCTACATGAAAGTGGCTGGCCGGCGTCAGGTCCTTACAGTAGGTATTGGTCTCGTGGCCGATGCCGGCGATGGCGATGCGCATGGGGTGCCTCCTCTCGTGGAGGGGCAAGCATATCGCTATTTTGCCTAGAGTTGCTTGCGGTTTACGGTTGTGAGTAAACGAAAATTGTAGGAGATCGCTGTTTTTGCTGTAGGAAAACGTCGTTTTGGGCGTAGGACTGGAAGATTGGCGATATCTCTCGGATGTACGCTTGGTGGTCCGCAATTTGCGGACTCAATAGTCTACAACAGGAGCTATCTCATGCGTGAATTGTCTACAACGGAAATTAATCAAGTCTCCGGCGGCAGCTTGGCTGGAAACCTCGCGATGGGTTCGGCGG
>JAGRIN010000416.1 GCA_020443245.1 Pseudomonadales bacterium | reverse complement strand
CTCCATGGTTTCAAGGGGAAGGCGATCCTCTGCCATTACTCATCGAATCGCTTGAGGGACTGGTGCGCGTCTGCTACAAGCGCGGGCCGATTCTTAAGGCTGTTTCCGACGCCGCAGTAAGTGACGAGCGACTAGAGAAAGAGTGGAGCAACTTCTTGTCTAGGTTCGACGACGCTGTTGCCGCGCGTATCGAGCAGCAGCAAGCGACCGGCCTGATCGCTGCGTTCGACGCCCGCCCCGTGGCGATCGCGTTAAACCGCATGGATGCCTCGCTGTTGATTGAGGCTTTCGGTAATCGACCGCGGAGTCAACCCCAACCAGTCTTGGATGCGATATCGCGCGTTTGGACGTGCACGCTCTACACGGATATCCCATCGAGTTCAAATTTCAGAATAAGGACTCGCAGGCGGAAAACATGAGACACACGACACTACGTCTGGTTAGACTCGCATGTGTGGCGCTAAATTATGCAGCATGCGCTACTGTCCTTGCGCAGTCACCTGCAAGCGACAACCGGCACGACATTCTTGTTCAGCGTGCGTGCGAAGCGGCTATTTGGGCCATGCCCGCTGTCAGCGTCTACGACATCGAGCTTTCGATCCAGCGAGACCTCGGCGGCAAGTTCGGCGACGTGGCCTACTTCAGTAAGCCGATGACCTCACGCCACGGCTTCCTCACCGCCAACGACGTTACGCCGTATGTAGTCGGAGCGCTGAGTTGCAAGGATGGTCCGATCGTCATCGAGGTGCCGCCTGCCGGAGAGAAGGCGAGTTTCTTCGGAACGATCGTTGATGCCTGGCAAGCGCCGCTCGCGGATGTCGGTCCTCCAGGCGACGACAAGGGGCAAGGCGGCAAGTACCTCTTCGTTCCCCCCGGGTACGGGGACGACGTCCCTGGGGACGGCTACCTGGTCTACCATCCCAATACCTACGGCGTGCACTTTGCCTTCCGCCCGGTGGCGAAAAATGGCGGAACGAACGAGGACCAGGCAGCCTATGCGCAGCGACTGCAAATCTATGCGTTGTCCGAGGCCTCCAATCCGTCGGCAACGACGTTCCGCGACGCCTACCCTAAGAAGTGGGACACGCTGCCGAAATACGACATGACGTACTTCACCGACCTAAACGCTGTCGTCCAGCGCGAACCGGTGCTCGAACGCGACAAAGCGATGATGGCGTTGCTGGCGGGAATCGGCATCGAGAGAGGTAAGGAGTTCAATCCTGACCCTGCCACCGAGGAGGCCCTGCTGGAAGGGCTGCAGCGTGCCTATGACTGGATGCAGGACTACTTCATCAACCACTCGACAATCCCGTGGTGGGAGGACCGTCAATGGCAGGTCTGGCAGTTCGCCAAGGGGCAGCCCGAAGCGGGCTTTCCCTACGTCACCGAGGACCGCGTCCTCATCGACGAGCGCGCCGGCGGTTCTTACTTCTGGATCACCTACCTGCCCAAATCGCTCGGCGGCGGAACCTTCTACCTTACCGGCCTGCGGACCAAGGACGGTGAATTGATGAACGGCACCGACACCTACAAGCTCACCGTGCCCGCGGACACGCCGGCCAAGGACTTCTGGTCGGTGATCGTCTACAGCATGAAGTCCAAGGGCTTCGTCGAGAACGTGGACCGGGTCGGACTCTCCTCGCTTGAGCTGCCGAAGATGAAGAAGAACGACGACGGTTCGGTGGACGTCTATTTTGCGCCGAGCGCGCCGAAAGACCTCGCGTCGAACTGGATCCCGACCGGCGAGGACTTCTTTCTACTGTTTCGGCTTTACGGGCCGGGCGAGTCCCTCTTCAACAAGCAATGGACGCTCCCCGACATCGAGAAGGTGAATTAGTTTATCAACCCCAACACTCATCAAACCATGAAAACAACCTACTGCACGCTACTGGGCATACTTCTAACGACAACCGTCTTCGCCGAACCGCCGAAGATGAAGATGACTACCCCGATTCCAGAGGGCATTGCGACGCCGGACAAGCTCGATACGTCGATCGGAACCCTCACTGGCTTCGACGGGGTGCCCGACGACAAAACGATCCAATTGGTCTACGACAACCTCGACCTCCAGCGGGCGCAGCACGCCTACCTGTCGACGTTGCAGATTTCGTCGATGTATGCGATGGAGCAGGGGCTGCGGGGCTTCGGCCCCCCGAACACGACTGCGGCCCTGTTCGAGGAGCTGATGGATTCCAGATCACTGTGGCTGACGCCGAACACCGTGTCGGTGTATATGGCGAGCTGGATGGAGACCGGCGACGAGCCGATGGTGATCGAGACGCCGCCCAATGTACTCGGCTTCGTCAACGACGCCTGGTTCAAGTATGTCGTCGATTTCGGCAACGCCGGGCCCGATAAGGGGCAAGGTGGCAAGTTCCTGATCGTGCCGGATAACTACGAGGGGGAGATTCCCGAAGGCTACTTCGTGGCTCGTACCCCGACGCGCGGCAACTGGGTGGTCTGGCGCGGCTTCCAGGTCAATGGTTCCACCAAGCCAGCGGTCGAGGCTACCAAGGCCAAGTTTCGGATCTACCGTCTCTCGCAGAAGGACAATCCGCCGCCGATGAAGTTCGTCGACGTGTCGGGCAGCGCGTGGTTTTCAGCGGCAGCACCTTTTAGCGGCAGGGCGATTGGTTTGCCATTGGCAGCTTTA
>JAGRIN010000415.1 GCA_020443245.1 Pseudomonadales bacterium | reverse complement strand
CATGACCGCCGGCGAACTCCTGGTAGGTGATCGAGTAGCCTTTGGATTCGAGCACGGTCCGGAGCCGGCGGTTGGACTTGCGCATCAGGTCTTCCGACTCGTAGCGCCCGACGTCCAGATAGAAATCGATCGGCAATCGTGGCGCCTCCTCGAACTGGTCGACAAGCCACTGTCCGGCGGCGCGACCCGGAGATTTTCCCGATGTCGCATAGGACTTGCTCGCCCAGTAAGAACCGGACTGCGAGAGAACGTTGCCGATGAGCTCCGGATGGCGAAAAGCGAAGTATGCGCTGGAGAGCCCGCCGAGACTTGAGCCGGCTACAATATTGCGAGATGAATCGTCTGCGATTCGATAGTGCCGGGCCATTGTGCGGGTGCTGGCGCAAATGCGCGCGAAATGCTGCGTTCTCTTCAGGCGTACAGTCTGCCGGGTCGATTAGCGGCAGGTCAGGTATGAAGGCGTAGCTGACGCGACGATCGCTCGCCATTCGCCAACTGCGGTAGCAGATGTCGGTACCACTGATTCGATGCATTCTGGCATCGGCGGGTACACCGTCGATGCCGGAGATGACAAGATATTCTGCATCAGGTGGCAAGCGTCCAACGAAGGCTACCCAACTGGCATCTTCACCCGCGATGGGATCGACGAGCGGCGTTCCCGCTTCCGCCAGCCGTTCCCAGAACCCGTCCGGGTCGCGTAGTGCCCCGCTGATCAACTCGTGTTGGTACTCGCCCATCTCGGACTTTCGAGTTTGCCGCGTCGATCTACTTGATAATGATTGTGGGATCGAACTCCTCACAATCCTGGAGCTTGATGTTGTAGTCGATCCGGTCGCCCTTGTTGCCGTGAGCGATGCAGTGGTAGTCGAACGGTCCGTTACCTTGTTGTCGGCAATTGTCCAACGTGCCGGCCGAGTTCGATTTGATGTAAATCGATTCCACCGGATTGCCTGTCGTTCGCCACTTCACGGATGCGCCACTATTGCGGCAAGTGTTTCCGCCGCAGCTTCCGTCTGACGGCACACCGGTGGGACATCCGTTGCTCGTTGAAATGATGAGAACGTCGTCCGCTGACGCAAGAGCAGGTTGCAGGAAGAGTAATGTGAGGATAACGCCTGGCAAGATCTTTCTGGTCATTTTGAATCCTTCTGGCGGGAGAGTTGGGGATCAGATCTTATGAGCACCGCCGGGTAGCCGGCGTTCAGGGCTTTGCTGATGTACGCCTGTGCATTGCTGGTGTCTCCAAGCAGCACAGATGCGACCGAGACATCATACAACACGTTGAGGTCCAGACCTGCAAGGTTTACGGCCTGCGTTAGCGCGTTGCGAGCATTATCGGGATCGTCAGTGGCAGCATAATAGACTGCGAGGCGCGATAAAGTGTAGGCATCGTTAGGATTCACATCGATCACTGATCGGGCCAGGGAGATCGCCTTCCTGTATGCGTCCGCGGCGTCGGCGGTTCGCCCTGCCATCTGGCTCAAGGTGTCCCCGACATTTCCCCAGAGGCGATGGTCACTCTCGTCGATAGAAAGTGCTGCCTGATACTGTTCCAGCGCTTCGGCGTATTTGCCGGAATAGTAGAGGGCGGTCCCGAGGTTCGAAAACGAAGCCGAGTTGGTATCGAGTTCGTTGGCGCGGGTCCAGGCTTTCAAGGCCCCGTCAAAATCACCGGCATAGAGTCTGGCGGCGCCCAGGTTGCTGAATGCGATCGCGTTTTCGGCAGTCAGTTCTGTCACACGGGTATAACTCTCGATAGCCTGGTGGTAGCGACCCTGCCGGAAATAGTAGGTTCCGAGCGCGTTGTGGGCCTTCCAGTACGTCGGGTTCTGGCGCGCGCTTCGTCGGTAGAGTTCCTCGCCGCGCAGCGTGTCCCCTTCCTTCCCGAGCACATCAGCGAGGCCGATGTTGGCATCGGCGTTGTTCGGGTCAAGGTCCAGTGCGCGCAGGAATTCTGCCTTCGCCGTCGGGGTGTCGCCCCGGGCGCTGTAGAGCTGCGCGAGGGCAAGGTGCATCTCGGCGCTTTTCTCGTCGAGCGCCATCGCGCGCTTGCACTCCCGCTTGCCGGCCGAGAAGTCGTTGGCCGATCGCGTCGCCCTGAACAGTTCGATGTAGGCGCGGCAGGTAGACGCTGCTGCGAGCGAAAACGTCGGGTCTTTGTTGATCGCGGCGTCAAAGCGGCCGATTGCCTCGCGCAGGTTATTCTCTTCGCCGCGTCGAAACAGATCCTGACCTATGAGGTAATCGCGATAGGCGAGCTTGTTGGTGGTTGCAGGTTGTACGATCGGCCGATTTGCGCCGGAATTCAGCTTCAATTCGGCCAGCACACCATCGACGATGACGCGTTCCATTTCGAGGAGGTCGTCCGCTCCGCGACTCAGCTTTTGCTGCCAGACGACGTGGTCATCCTTCGTTGCCTTCAGTGCCACGCTGAACGTTACGCCATCGTCATCGGCGTCGACCTGGCCGTTGAGGACGTAGTCCGCCGCAACCCGGGATAGCGACGCTGGCAGGTCGATGACATCCTGGCTCCACACGCTGCCGACCTGGACAAGGTCGAGACGATCGATGCGCGAAAACTCCTGCCTGAGTTCTCTGGTCAGGCTCTCGGCATAGAAGTCTGATCCCTTGCCTTGCCCCGCAACAAAGCGCTGGATGGTCAGCTTTGGATTTGCGGGCG
>JAGRIN010000414.1 GCA_020443245.1 Pseudomonadales bacterium | reverse complement strand
CCTTTGTTGGTCACCGCCTTCAGGCTGGGGTCCAGTTCATTCGCCCTGGCGTAGTCCTTGACTGCGAGATAGTCTTGGTGACGCTTCCGATGGACGCCCGCGCGTTCGTACCAGGCCTGTGCATTCGCAGGCTCGAGCTCGATAACTTTCGTATAGTCCCGGAGGGCGGCTTCGTAGTCGCCGTCACCAGCGGCAATCCTCGCCCGTGTGAGCCAGGCGCCTGCAAATGTCGGCAGGTTGTCGATTGCCTGGTCGAGGTCAATGCGTGCTTTATCGGAGTCTCCGGTTTCGAGGCTGATCAGTGCACGCCGATACAAGATGAGGGATTTGTCTGCAGGTGTCGTGGCGAGGCCTAGTGCTGCAGTGTAATCGCGCACGGCGTCGTCGTAGGCATGGGTCAGTTCCATGACGCGTCCACGATAGAAATATGGCTGCATGGACGAGGTATCGATTTCGATCGCGTGATCCAGGTCGCGACGTGCCGCATCGTACTGACCGAGCTTCTCATAACTACGTGCGCGATTCGCGTACGCGGCAGCATAGGTCGGTGCGATCTGCAATGCCCTGGTGAAGTTTGCGATGGCTTCGTCGTACCGACCCTCGTCGTGGCTGGCGAGGCCCAGCAGAAGGTAGGTACGCGCGACGCGGACAAGTTCGTTCGTCAGGCAATTGTCCATTGCCGCGATTGCCTCGTTCGGTTCCGCGGAGGTTCCCGCGGGCGAGTCATTGCAATCGGCGATCGCGGTCTGGAAGAATAGCAAGAGAATCAGGGCAATAGACTTGTTCTTCATCTTTGCTTGTCCTGTATGCGAAACAGGTTCGCACAGTTGTCCTGTCGTTTAATCTTATCCCAATTGCAGAGGATGAAAAGCGTGACGCGCATCCCGGTTAAGCAAATCGTCGCCTGCGCCAGTGCGCTCGTGTTGGCTGCCTGTTCCATACTGCCGCCGGGCGAAGCGCGCAGGCTTAATGAAATCCAGTTCGTCGGCAGCCACAACAGTTACAAAAAGGCGATCGATGCCCCCGTCATGGCTGCGATCGCGGCCGATGATGCCGGCGTGGCGGCATCACTCGACTATGCTCATTTGCCGCTCGCGCGGCAACTCGATCTTGGTATGCGCACGCTCGAACTCGACGTCTATTACGATCCGGAGGGCGGACGTTACGCATCGCCGCTTGGTGTCACAACGATCGAGGGCGCGACGCCTTACGATCCTGACGGAGAGATGAAACGGCCGGGCTTCAAGGTCATGCACGTACAGGACATCGATTTTCGTAGCCATTGCCCGCTGCTGCGGGAATGCCTCGATACCATCCGTACCTGGTCCGTCGCCCATCCGGATCACCTTCCGCTCTTCGTATCGATCAATGCCAAGTCGGATGTTATCGATCGTCCCGGATTCGTGCGCCCGTTGCCGTTCGACGAGGCCGCGTTCGATGCACTGGATGCGGAGATCCGCTTTGGTATGGGCGAGTTGCTCATCGAGCCGGATGAAATCCGGGGCAGAGCGAAGACACTGCGTGAAGCGGTGTTATCCGGGTGGCCGCGGCTCGACAAGGTTCGGGGGCGCATTCTCTTTGTCCTGGACGACTCGGCGGCCAAGAAGGCAACGTACGTGGCCGGACACCCTTCTCTCGCCGGTCGCGCCATGTTTATCGATGCCAGTGAAGAAGCGCCCGAGGCATCGATCCGGGTGGTTAACGATCCGGTCGCACGCGGAGCTTACATTCGATCCCTGGTGCGGCAAGGATTCATTGTGCGTACCCGGGCCGATGCCGACACCGTCGAGGCACGAAGCGGGGACACGTCGCGACTTGAAGCCGCGCTCGCGAGCGGCGCGCAAATTATCAGTACGGACTACTATGTGCCGGATGAGCGACTCGATACCGGCTACGTGGCGAGGTTGCCTCGCGGGGTTGTCGCCCGCTGCAATCCTGTGCTTGTCTCGCGTGATTGCGAGGTCAATTCCGCGGGGGAGTGAAGCGGGAGACCAGGCCGCCGAGTCCGCGGACCAGCCAGCGCGGTTGATATTTTGCCCAGGTTACCGCTGCCTGGTTGGCAGCGCCCGGGATGCGGATCACTTCGCGGTTCAGCAAGGCATCGATCCCTTCCTGAGCGACCTGGGACGCCGACGACATGAGGAAGGGAGGCACACCTTCTGCACTGAGTGATTCCACCATGTCAGTCCGCGTCAGTCCCGGGCACAGTGCAGTGATCGAAACACCTGTTCCGCGCAGTTCCTCGGAAAGGCCCTCGGTGAGCGAAAGGACGAACGCCTTGCTCGCGGCGTAGAGAGACATCGAAGGGACCGGCTGGAATCCGGCCACCGAGGCGACGTTGAGGATGCGGCCGCTTCCCCTCATCTTCATTTGCTGTGCGAAATGATGGGTGAGTTCAGTGAGCGCCGCGATATTGAGCGCGACCAGTCCCCGGATGTCTTCGGCCCTCATCGAGGTGAACTCGCCGCTGTGGGCGATGCCCGCATTGTTGACCAGAAGGTCGATGGGCGTCGCGAGCGCATCGACTGCGGCGATGAGTTCTGCACTGCCGCCGGTCCTTCCGAGATCACAAGGCAGTACCTGCACTGCGACCTGGGCGGCGAGCTCTTCGGCAAGTGCCTCGAGCCGGTCCTTCCTCCAGGCAGTAATGACGAGATCGAACCCGCGCCTCGCCAGTTCGCGAG
>JAGRIN010000413.1 GCA_020443245.1 Pseudomonadales bacterium | reverse complement strand
CTGCCGTCACTGCAGACCGCGGCCATCGCGAGTGCCCTGCCCTTCTCATTCGCGTTGCTGGCGGCAATCTGGGGATTCTCGCGCGCGCTCAAGGACGACAGCATCAAGCGTGAGGCGATGCTGTTCCACACCGCCTCCGCGCCGGATGTGCCGTGGGAGGAGCGTCTCAACAATCTGTTCCAGTACCCGGCACTCGCCGGCGTCAAGCAGTTCCAGTCCGCAACCGTAAAGCCCGTTATGGAGAAATTCTCACAACAGCTCGAACGCAACGGTGTTGAAACGACGCTCGATGAGGACCTCGAGGAAGGCCGCATCACGCTACGGGTCTCACATGGCGGCGAACTCGATTTCGTCTATACGGTGTTCGCGAACCGTCACAACCTGCCACATGAAGCGATCCTGGGTCACCACAACAGCGAGGACATCGACGAGGGCTATTGGCGCGCGGAGGTTCACCTTCGCGAAGGCGGCCAGGACTACGACGTGATGGGCTGGACGCGCTCACAACTCGCGAACGACCTGCTCGAGCAATACGAGAAGCACCTGCATTACCTGCACGTCCTGCGCTGAGGGCTTCTCATTGCCCCTCGGGGCAGGTGCAATCGGTCCGGCAGCACGCTACCCTAGCGCAAAGTTCTCGACGAGCGACGAGCCGCCGGCCATGGACAAGACAGACATTCGCATACTGGAACTGCTGCAGCAGAACGCGCGAATGAGTGTCGTTGAACTCGCCGAGAAGGTGAATCTCACACCGACGCCTTGTGCCCGCCGAATCCAGAACCTCGAGAAAGAAGGATTCATCCAGGGCTATGTCGGCCTGCTCGACCAGTCGCGACTGGGCCTCTCGGTCAACGCTTTCGTCGAACTGCGGCTCGTCCGCGAAAAGGAAGACGAGATCGCCGACTTCGAGTCGGCGGTTGCGCGACTGCCTGAAGTAATGGAATGCTACGCGCTCTCCGGTGGCCACGATTACCTGTTGCGCGTCGTCGCGCCCGACCTGGAGAGCTATCACCGCTTCCTGCGCGAAAAACTCCTGACAATTCGCGCGGTCGATGCCATCCAGACGAGCTTTGCCCTCGATCGCGTCATCTACCGCACGGTACTGCCGCTGGATCATCTGAAGGACCAACGCACGAGGTGAAACGTGGCTTCGGATAACCATCGCGGCAAGACAGGGATTTTCTACACGAAGGATCCGGGCGGCGTCATTGTGATGAAAGACGGGGAGATACTCCACCAATACAAGTCGGTAAACGAGCTCGTTGAGGCGCACGTCAAGGGCGTCGCTGCACTGGAACGAGAAATGGAAGAACTACTGGCTCGGCACTACCGGCCGGACTAGGACAAAACAAGGGGGAAATAATGAAAATAGCGATTGGTGTCGGCGCAGCGAACTCGGGGCGACGCAACGACTGGGACGAAACAGTCGAGTTCGTAACCGAAGCCGAGAAACTCGGCGTGGATGTCTGTTGGTCGGCCGAAGCCTGGGGACAGGATGCGGTCGTCCCGCTCGCTTTCCTCGCGGCGAGGACAAGCCGGATCAAGCTCGGCACCGGGATCATGCAGATCAGCGCACGCACACCGTCGATGACAGCGATGACGGCACTCACGATGGCGACGGTCTCAGAAAACCGTTTCATCCTCGGCCTCGGCGCCAGCGGCCCACAGGTCGTGGAAGGCTTGCAGGGACGCCCCTTCAAAGCGCCGGTGACGCGCATGAAGGAGACCATCGAAATCATTCGCCTCGCTTTCGCCGGCGAGAAGCTCCAGTATCACGGCAAGTACCACGAACTGCCCCTGCCGGGTGGGGAGGGCAAGGCACTGAGACTGTCACAGCCGGGAAATAGCGAGATCCCCATCTATCTCGCGACGCTGAGCCCGAAAGCACTGGAACTTACCGGCGAAATGGCAGACGGCTGGGTCGGCACATCGTTTGTACCGGATCATGGTCGCCCCGTAATCGAGACGATCGAGCGCGGTGCCCAACGCGCGGGCAAATCGCTCGCGGACATCGATCTCCAGGTGGGCGGCAGCGTTGCGTTCAGTGACGATCCGCAGTCCCTGATCGCTCCCCGCAAGGCGGCGATGGCATTCCAGCTTGGGGCAATGGGCTCGGCGGACCACAACTTTTACAACGACGCGTTCAAGCGACAGGGGTACGAGGAGGATGCCGTGCGCGTCCAGCAGTTGTGGCTCGAAGGCAAACGCGATGCTGCGGCAGCGGCGGTACCTGATGAGATGATCACCGGCACCAACCTGCTCGGCACCGAAGAAATGGTCAAGGAGCGCATCATGGCCTACCAGCGAGCCGGCATTACGACACTGCGGCTTGCACCGGAAGGCAAAACGCTGGACGAGCGCCTCAATTGCCTCGGCAGGGCCATCGATCTCGTTCGCAGTTGCTCGTGACCGGCGATTACGCCCGGCAAAGATCAGCAAAACTCGCGCCTGCAAGTCTCGCGAGATCCCCCGGCGCAATCTCAATCTCGAGACCGCGCCGGCCGGCACTGACGAACATGGAGGTTTCTTCTCTCGCGCTTGCGTCAATCACCGTGGGCAAGCGCTTCCTGCCGCCAAGCGGACTCACACCACCCAGAACATAGCCCGTCACGCGCTCAGCATCCGCGGGCGTCGCCATTTCTGCCCGCTTGCTGCCGAGTGCTTTTGCCGCACGTTTGAGGTTGAGCTGTGCATCAAC
>JAGRIN010000412.1 GCA_020443245.1 Pseudomonadales bacterium | reverse complement strand
CTCCTCGAACATCTCGCGCGGGTTGCGGAACGTCATGCCATGCGTGCGGCCGAGCGCCTTGGCGATGTCCTGGATGATCCGCCAGTCCTGCGTCGCATCGCCCGGCGGATCGACCGCCTTGTTGATCTTGATGACTCGACCTTCAAGCTGACACACGACGCCTTCATCCTCCTCGTGCAGCGAACCGGGCAGCACGATGTCCGCGTGATGGGCCGTCTCATTCAGGAAGAAGTCGATGGCGACGTAGAAGTCGAGCTTCTCCAGGCAACGCGTGATGAAGTGATTGTCCGGCAGCGAAACCTTCGGATTGAAACAGATCGACAACAGGCCCTTGATCTCACCGCGATCTATCTTGCGGAAGATCTCGTAGGCATCGACGCCCTTGTGCGGCATGTCCCGCTCGTCGATCTGCCAGACGTCCGCGATGTACTTCCGCGCCACGGGGTCTTCGACATCCCGCCCGCCGGGAAGCTGGTCACACTTCTGCCCGTGTTCGCGCCCGCCCTGCCCGTTGCCCTGGCCGGTGATCGTCCCGTACCCGCAGTGCGGCCGCCCGATGCGCCCGGAGGCGAGCACGATGTTGATGGCGCCAAGGACGTTCTGCACGCCGTGGCTGTGGTGTTCGATCCCCCGGGCGTGCATGAGGAAGCTCGTGGACGCGGTTCCCCACCACTCGGCGGCCTGGCGAATCAGGCGCTCGGCAATGCCCGTGACTTCCGCCGTGCGATGCGGTGTCCACTGCTGCACGTGCTCGGCGAGAGCATCGAATCCAACGGTGTGATGCTCGATGAAGTCATGATCGACCAGGTCCTGCTCGATCATCAGGTGCAGGATCCCGTTGAACAGGGCGATGTCCCGGCCCGGCTTGATCGGCATGAACAGGTCGCAGGTGCGTGCGATTGGCGTGATGCGCGGATCGACCACGATGACCTTTGCGCCGTGTTCGCGGGCCTGCCAGACGTAGTCGGTGGTGATCGGCGCGCACTCAGCAACGTTCGCGCCACTGATCCACACGACATCGGTCCCGATTATGTCGGACCATGGGTTGGCTGCGCGGTCGATGCCGAACGCCTTCTTGTTCCCCGCCGCGGCGCTGACCATGCACAGACGGCCGTTGTAATCGATGTTGGCGGTCTTGAGGCAGACGCGGGCGAACTTGCCCATCAGGTACGTCTTCTCCGAGGTGAGACTCGCGCCCGTGAGAATCGCGAAGGCGTCGTTGCCGTGCTCGGACTGAATGCGTTCGATCGCTTCGGCGGTCTGCTGAATCGCGAGGTCGTATGGCATCGACGCAAAGCCCGCCTCGGCAGAGGGATCGCGGCGTAGCGCCGTGGTCAGCCGATCGGGGTGAGAGCCCTGGAGGTAGCGCTTCACACCCTTCGGACACAGCATGCCTTTGTTGAAGGGAAACTCTGTCCACGGCTCGAATCCAACGACCTCGTTGTCCTTGGTCTTCAACTGAATGCCGCATTGCTGCCCGCAGAAGCAGCAGTGGGTCTTGACGACACTGTCCGGTTCGACGCCAGTGTCGAGTCGCGTTCCGCTGGCGAACGCGAGGTGCGGGCCAAAGCGGTCGATTGTCTGGAGTTTCCGTTCAGGTTCATGAGCCACGGGCGTGCGCCTCCTGCGGTGAGAGCGAGTTCCCCGCCCAGAGCCGTCCCTGGGTCAATGCCAGCATCGACCGCCGACACTTCGGACAGATGCGCTGGTAATGGCTGGCCTGCCCGTCGGCGCCATCGGTCTCATAGCGGTAGCCCAATTGTTCCTCGACGCTGATCAGATCGTCGATGTGCATCTTGGATGCGTAATCGGCACCGCACCGCTCGCAGTGTGCTCGCTCCGCATCGCGACCGACGTCCTGATAGAAGGCGACGCCGAGTTGCGCGGGTCGCTGAAAGATGTGAAAGAACTTGCCGAAGGGCAGCCACAACAGGGTGAGAATGACGGTGATGGCGTGGAGGATCGCGAGAAACTCATACGCATACCCATGCATCCACCTGTAGCTGATCCAGATCAACAAACCCGTCACGCTGATCGCGAAGAGCATGATCAGCGGCAGGATGTCCTCACCGAATCGTTGGACAGCGGCGGCGCCGTGGTCGCGCATTCTCCGGCGAAATGCGAGCATGACGCCGGGAATAACGAGCAGCGATGACCATACGAGACCGTGGAAGATGAGGTAGGCGAACCACGATCCGATGCGAAAGCTGATAGTGGGAAAGCCAAAGACGTACACACGATAGTGTTCGAAGCTATCCGGCAGCGTCTGGAAGTGAATCCAACCGAACACGAGTGGGAAGGTGATGGCGGCTGCAAGCACGCAGCCCCACATGATCAGCCAGTGCGCGATACCACGTTGCCACCCACGCTTGAAGATGAAGTCGTTGAGCACGAACCGGCGAACAAACAGGCCGGGCAAGCGCACGAGGTTCCGGCCGAGGTGTCGAGGATCTAGAAAGACTTGCCAGCCGCGCTTCCAGTACATGGCGGTCGGCGGGCGGTGCAGCCACATGCTGTAGCGATACGCGATGCCGAAGACCGCAAACAACGTGGCGAAGAGATAGGCGAACAGCGCGGCGTGGAAGTGATGGAGCTTCCGCGATCCTACGAACACGAGACCGAGCAAGGCACTGGCAGCGATGAGGCCCGCAAGGATCGATCTGGTCACTTCTCTCGACGGCATGTCGCGCTCCTCGCACTTCGCTC
>JAGRIN010000411.1 GCA_020443245.1 Pseudomonadales bacterium | reverse complement strand
TCCAACGCGAGACACTTCTCGATCCGCCTGGTGGACGGCCGCACGATCGAAGGTACCGCTGACGTGAGGCAACGTTGGTCAGTGCCCATCGAAGGCAAGGACAGGCCAGGCAGTACCGTCGTCGCGGACACGAACGTGGGACGGCTCATCGGCAGTCTCAACGACTGGGATCCAGACAGCCCGGCAACCACGAATCGCGGGTCTGTACGATGATCCGTACACAGCACGCGTGCGGTGTGCTTTATAGCAACGCGTCCAGGATCAGGTTAGTGGATTCGACAATGCGCTGGTCCCGTGGACGCAAGTCCGGCTCGAACGTCTCACCGGTGAGGTGTTGCAACCCCTGGATGTAGCGCACGGCAATCTCACCGGCCTGATCGTCTGTGAACTGTTGCCCTTGCTCTTTTACCATCCCGCGCGCGAACTCTTTGGAGAACGATACTGGTTTGCCGTCACGCGTCATCAAGCTGCCGTCTTCATTGAGTCGCCAGAAACGGGAGGAATCCATCGTGTAGAGCTCATCCGCGGCCACGATCTGGCCGTCAGCGTTCACACCATGTTCCGTCTTGGTATCGACGAGCACCATGCCCTTTTGCGCGAGGTACTGCGACACGACTCCAAACGCCATCAGTGACGAGTTACGAATCTGGACGTACTGTTGCGCCGTGCAGGCGCCGCTCTCGACCAGGTAGTCCATGTCCGTGGTTCGATCAACTTTCTCTTTCGTGCTCGGCGTGTCCATCAGGTATGGCAGCATTCCATTGGGTTCGAGCGCATTCACATCGAGCTGGTGGCCAGCATAGCTCATTGTGGCCTTGCCTTCGGTTTTCGCCGCGAGCCAATGTTGGTACAACGAGGTCGAAGTAGAACTCTCCGCCATGTAAAGGCGCAGGACGTTCTCTACCATCAGAAGATCCAGGTTTTCCGCAGGAATCACGGTCGAGGCGGGAGAAAGCCCTTCGACGTCGAACTGCGATGAACCCAGCACGCGCTTCACGAGGCGCAACATGTGGTCGTGGTTGAACGCGAGCACCTGGTCCTTGAACGGAATAGCACCCCGGTTCACATCGTGGGTGGAAATCCGGTTGTTGCGGAACATCAACCGGATCGGCTTGCCGGACGAAGACTTCAGAGCGTCCCCGAACACCGAATCCGACACCTTGCCTTCGAGCACGGTGCAGCCCTTGAGGCGCGGAAGCTCCCCGTCGTCGATCAGTTGCCTGACCGGTCGGCCCTCGTTCACCGCGGCGCCATGCGAGGCGACCAATTCACGGATCTCTCTTTCGTCCAGCATGCTGAAGAATCCCTGTTCGATTACCAAGCCGACAATAATAGAGTGACAACCTGTCCTGAAAAAGGTCCAATTGCAGGGCATATTGAAGGACACTTTTGCATGAAGCTGCCGCCGCTCAGCCTGGATCGCTCCGCTGGCCCCCTCTCCAGACAGCTCTACGAAGGCCTGAGGGACGCCATACTTTCCGGCCAGTTCCGGGTCGGCACGCAGATGCCGTCGACGCGAGCGCTTTCCGATTCACTCAACGTATCGCGAAACACGGTCCACACCGCGTTCGAACAACTCATCCTTGAAGGATTGCTGGAGGGCAGGCAAGGCGCCGGCACGTTTGTCGCCGAAATGCCGGGTGGCATGCCCATCGGGCCGGGCACTGTTGACCCCGTCCCGACTCGCGGCAACCGGCACCTCTCGCAGCAGGGCCGCGCCATGCAGGAACTCGTCCAGCGGTGGCCCCAGCCAATCCAGCTACCTGGTGAGTCCCGGGGTCGCGCTTTCGGGATGGGGGCGCCTGCCGACCTGTTTCCCGGCAGGGTCTGGCGCAGCCTCCTGGTCCAATGCTGGGATCAACTGACCGGCACGCGTGGGCTCGGTCGTTCCGAATATACCCCATTGCGCGAAGCGATCGCCGAGTATCTCGGCACGACGCGAGGGGTTCGATGCGCGCCGGACCAGGTCATGCTCGTCAGCGGCAGCCAGCAGGGCATTGCCCTGGTCGCGAGTGTATTGCTGGATCCTGACGATTCTGTCTGGGTGGAGGACCCTGGCTATTTTGGCGCTCACACCGCGTTCGCCGGGTGGGGAGCAAAGGTTGTACCGGTTCCTGTAGACGAGGAAGGATTGAGTGTAGAGATCGGGCGCAAGCTCGCCGCGCACGCGAAACTCGCCCACGTTACCCCAACGCACCAGTTTCCGCTCGGCAAGACCATGCCACTTCGTCGCCGCGCCGACCTGCTTGCCTGGGCGCAATCAGCGGAAGCCTGGATTCTGGAGGAAGACTACGATAGTGAATTCCGCTACTCTGGTGCGCCCCTCGCGGCGCTACAAGGAATCGATCCGGACCAGCGCGTCATCTACCTCGGCTCCTTCAGCAAATCGATGTTCTCCGGATTGCGCCTCGCCTATCTCGTTGTACCCCGCGATCTCGCGCCAGCCTTCAGGGCAGCACGACAACTTGTCGGCGGACCGCCTCCGGTACTTGAACAGGCTGTGGTTGAGCGTTTCCTGACCGAAGGGCATTTCAGCCGGCACTTGCGGCGCATGCGGCGCGTGTACGCCCAGCGGCAACGGCACCTCATCGAAGCCGTCAGGGACGAACTGGACGGCCTGCTGCGTGTCGACCCCGACGAGACAGGCATGCACCTTGTGGGATGGCTGCCGGGCAGTATGGTAGCCGACGACGTGTGCAGGAAGGCGGCAGAACA
>JAGRIN010000410.1 GCA_020443245.1 Pseudomonadales bacterium | reverse complement strand
CAGGCCCGCTACATGCGCGTACCTGCCGACGATGATTTCGGCACAAGCCAATCGTTCTCCGTGTCATACGATGATGACAACATCTACTGGTCCGTTGCCGCGGATGTGGACATGAGAAAGAATGACCAGGCAGCGGCAAGGACGGTGGTCTACGACTCCGTGCGGACGGTCACCCGCTTCCAGGTCGAGAAATGGCGCGTCGGCATCCTGCTCCAGACCTCTCGCCGCGGCGACATCGCGGGTTCGGATTGGGAGCCCGGATTCGTCGCCAGCCTCGGCCGCTCCTTCGCCGCCTTCGATATCTCTGCACAATACGGACAGTCGGATATTCTCGTACCGGGCGGGCGCCAGACGCTCCTCGGCATCAGCCATCATGTCGCCCGGCACCTGCGTTTGTACGCTATCGCCTCCGTTTATGACAGCGACAGCGGCAACAGCGAGGCGCTCTCGCTCGGGGCTGAGTACAAGTTCAGCGCGTCACTCAGGTAACCAGCCGTTCAGCCTGTCGAGGCCCACAAGCTGGTTGAAATCGCCGAACTTCATTCGCGCACTTGTCGGCGCGCCGCCGGCTCTCAATACCTCGTAGACACCCGACAACGCTTCGGCCGCATGCAGCAATGCCGTTACCGGGTACAGCACTATCCTGAATCCAAGCTCACGGGCGGTCTCCGGCACGAGCCAGGGCGTCTTGCCATCTTCAACGAGGTTCAGGACGAGTGGTGTGCCGGCAAACGTTTCACCGATACGACGCAGGTCCGACTCCGTGCGCGGCGCTTCGACAAAAAGAATGTCCGCACCGGCATGGAGAAAGTCCTCGGCACGGCGCAGCGCTTCGCCCAGGCCGTCCGTCGCGGCGGCGTCGGTTCGCGCCATCACGAGAAAGTCGGTTGACTGACGAGCCTTCACTGCCGCGCGAATACGAGCCGTCGCTTCTTTACGACCTACGACCTGCTTGTTCTCCATGTGACCGCAACGCTTCGGCAAAACCTGGTCTTCAATCTGGATACAGGCCACGCCGAGTTGTTCATAGCGTTCGACAATCCTCGCCACATTGAGCGGGCCACCATAACCATTGTCGGCATCGGCAATAACCGGTGTGGTTCCCGCGGCGCGGACAATCCGGTCCGCCGCCTCCGCCATCTCGTTAGCGCCGATGATACCGACGTCCGGCACGCCGTAGGTGGCGCCGGCTACCGAAAATCCCGACATGTAGACAACATCGAAGCCAGCGCGAGCGGCAAGTGTTGCGGACAGTCCGTCGTACACGCCCGGCGCAACCAGGACATCGCGCTGTGCCAGTAAGAGTTTCAACACGAGAGCGCCTCCCGTTCCTTATGCCGGCCGAAGCGACGCAAGCACATCGTTCAGGAATACGCCGCCGGGATCGAACTCATCCCTCGCCTGCCACCACTTGTCATAATGCGGGTGGCGTTCCGAGAGATCAGGGCCGGTGTAGTAGTGGACCTTGCCCCAGTGCGGCAGTCCTTCGTAGTGTCGAAAGACGGACTCGCAGGCGTGGAACAGGTCCGAGTCATCCTGGTCAATGCCCTGGTGTACCGATATCGTGACGATGTCGCGCCCGTTGGCAGTGGAGAGCCACACATCGTCCGCCGCAACCGTGCGGAACTCGACCGGCCATCGCAGCGTCGGGAAATCGCGCTGGATCAACGCTCGAATCTCATCCAGGCACGCGAGACCCCGCGCAAGCGGCACAGAGAACTCCATCTCGGTGTGCTTTTCCGGACGATGATTCGGCAGTACTTCGTGACTCCAGGCACAACGTTGCCCCTCCGGCGCGAGCGGATACACGGGCTCGTCCGTGGTGTCATCGATCCACTTCGCGATGACGCGATCCCGGCGTGGATACCAGAAGAACTCAAAGTGACGGTGTGCCTCAGTCTGCGCCATGATGTCGTCGCGGATCTGGTCGAAGTCAGCGGTCAGCCCGCCTTCTTTCAGCCGGTATGCTTCCCGCACTGACATCTCGACCTGCGAGATGACGCCGGCGGCACCCAGCGACAAACGAGCGACCTCGAAGAGTTGCTGGTTCTCACGCGCGCTGCACCGGACCACGTCACCTGTCGCGAGCACGACCGTCATGGCGGTGACCGACGCCGAAAGGTTCTGCAGTTGGCGCCCGGTACCATGGGTACCAGTCGAGATCGCACCGACAATCGCCTGACGGTCGATATCGCCCTGGTTCTTGAGGCCGAAACCCCGATCGTTCAGTGGTCGCCCGAGCGAATAGATCGTCGAGCCCGCCCACATCGTGGCAGTCTTCGCGCTCGCATCGACGTCAATGAGACCGGCTAGTCCTGACGTATCGAGGATGACGTCCCCGGTGGGCACGAGTGGGTAGTGGCTGTGGCCGCTACCCGCCGTGCGAATGCGTTTGCCTGCGCTTGCGCTTGCCGACACGATTGCCTTTATATCTTCGGTGCTTCGTACAAAGTGCACTTCAGCGGGCTCGCACTGATGGCGCGTCGACCAGTTCGACCAGTTGGGCATATCTCCTCCGGAATTTCGACCGGGGGACAGTTTACCGATTTCCGCAGCCCAAAATAGGTAAACTGTCCGCCTGTTCAAAGAGGGGACACGCGTCATGGCGAGTATCGCTGCACTGGATGAAAAAACCGGTCGGAAGTTTTTCGTTGATGACCCGGACGACCTGGAACCGGGCGAATCGCTCGTGTTCCTGCTCAACCTCCACGGCGGGGGGTCACACGGCACAT
>JAGRIN010000409.1 GCA_020443245.1 Pseudomonadales bacterium | reverse complement strand
CCGAATCCGCCTGGGCCTTGAACAGGTCCTTCACGTCCGCACCGGCACAAAAGCCTCGCCCGGACCCTGTCAGCACCATCGCCTCGACGTTGTCATCGTCATTGGCTTTCGAGATCGCGTCCTGCAATTCATCTCCCATCTGGTAAGTCCACGCATTCAGGCGATCGGGCCGATTCATTGTGATCGTGAGCACCCCGTCCTGGACGTCCGTCAGAATGGTCTCATACATCTCGCTTCTCTCCTGGTTTCATAAGAATTCGATCAGCAGGCACTGTTTCAGAAAGCCCGCGGCCCCGCAACACGATACTGTCCAAACCGCTTCCGGGCACCCTGTGAATGGCCATAGGCAGCACACATGATTAATTTTTTTAATTTTTTACTCATCAGATGTTGAATTTCAGAACTATGGGGGTCACTATAATCGCAAATGTCAACCGGAGACGGTTATGAAAGATGAACTCGCGAGAATCCTCGCCCTGGTAAAGGCCGGGACGCTGACAGAAGAACAAGGCGCCTCGATGATCGAAGCGATTACCGGCCGCCAGACGGCGCAAACCGAAACAGCCGTCCCCGGGGACCCACCCCGTCGCCAGGGCCAAAGTGAACGCAGAAGTGAGAGACGCGAGCAACGGCGCGAGCGCAGGGAACGCAAGCGGGAGCGACGCGGCGAACGATCGAAATTCAGGTCCGGCGGTGTCGCTTCGGTACTGGGGGAACTTCCCAGACTACTCGGCCCGGTCGCGTGGCTGAATGATTCGAACACCAGTGTAATGTCGAAGACCCACGAACCCTCCGGGAGCCAGTACACCTGTGAAAACAACAGCTTTACCGTCTCGCAGCTCCAGGACCTGTCGCTGGAAAACGCAACGTTCAACGGTAACGAGTTACAGGCCTCCGGCATAAAGGATGTAGAGGTCAGGGGCGGCAGCTTTTCCGGCAACGGCCTGCACGGCTCGTCCATCAAGGGTGCCAGCGTCGACGGCGGTAGCCTCGATAACTGCCAATTCAACGGCTCGCAGGTCGGTACCGTTTCGATCGTTCGAGGCAAGCTGGCCGATTGCGCCTTCAACGGATGCCACGTCAAGGCACTGACACTGACCGGCGCCAACGTGACCGACTGCAGCCTCAATGGCGCGAAGGCGAACGACATCGAGTTCGGCGAAGGATGCGACATCACGGAGTTGTCCCTGAACGGGACGCGCATGAAAGGTTTCTCGATGGTGGGTAGCCATATCGCCAGGACCAAGCTGAGCGGTGTGACCGTAACCGATTCGGAAGTGCGCGACTCGACGCTCGAGGAGGTCACTTTCAGGAGCCGGGAGCACTATGGCGATCGAGAGCATACAAGGCTCATCGATATGCAGATGGAGCGCTTTACCGGCCGGCGTCTCAGGTTCATCGGTTGCCAGTTCGAAGATACGATCTTCCGTGACTGTGAGGTGACAGACCTGACGTTCACCGGCGTCGATTTCTCTGGCATGACCCTCGACTCCACCGACGCATTCCACAAGCTCGCCGATGAGAAGGCAGCGTGATGCGCACGCTGTCGACACATGTTGCCTGTCCGGCCTGCGAGACCACGATGGTCCCGCGGGTCGTCGAGTGCCCCTCGTGCCAGCTCAGGATCGAAGCGCATTTCAAGGATAACGAGTTCTCGAGGCTTCCTGATGAGTGGCTCCATTTCCTGCGCATTTTCGTTCACTGCGAAGGCAGGATACGTGACATGGAAGCGGCGTTGGGTGTCAGCTATCCAACGATCAAGTCACGTGTTGCCGAACTCAAGACACGGCTCGGCAACGTATCCGCCGAGGCATCCGGGCCGCCTGCCGCTTCTGCATCGGACGCCGAGGCAAACCCTGACTTCGATGCAGTATTACGCAAGCTCGAAGCCGGGGAGATCGACTACGATTCTGCCATGGCGATGATCGAGGCCTTACGCGCAAGGTAGTGTGTCCGGCGGGCAAGCGTTGCCTGACGCACTCTCTCGAAACGCGCATTCTTGTAGTTGGACGGGTTCGCCCTGACGCTGCAACCTTCCCGAAGCCTGTTCCTTCGCTGTCATCGGGTTTACCATCCGGATTCCGACCGCGCAGGAGCGTCAACAACTTATCTCGGGAAATTTGCAATGGCAGCTACCAAAGCACCCAGGACGATGAAGCAGGATGATGTCATCAAGACGCGATACGTTTGCGATGCGACGTTGTCACCAGACGGCAAACTCGTTGCCTATGTCCTGTCAGAGGTCACCGGGACGGGCGAAGAGGAACGGCAGCAAACCGCCATCTACCTGGTCCCTGTCAAAGGCGGCAAGCCTCGCCGGCTGACACAGGGCAAGGGCAACGACTCGAATCCTGCCTTTACCGCCGACGGTCAGGCAATCGTGTTCCTTTCAACGAGAGACAAGCTGCCGCAAATCTATCGAATATCGATCTCGGGTGGTGAAGCGGTTCCCCTGACCAGCATGAAGCAGGGTGCAGGGCCTTTTGAGATGTCTCCTGATCGAAAGCGCATTGCATTCGCAGCAACGAAGGCATCCACGCCTTCCAGGGGAAAGGACGATCACGTTGTGGTCGATCGAGCCTGGTATCGTTTCGACCCGATGCCCGGCTACCTGGGGGATGTACAACAGGCCGCGTTCATCCTGCCGCTCGACACGAAGGCATCGGAACCGACACCTGTGACCGATTTCGCCGGTATCGTCTCATCGATCGCCTGGTCACCGGATGGCAAACGCCTTGCTGTGG
>JAGRIN010000039.1 GCA_020443245.1 Pseudomonadales bacterium | reverse complement strand
CCTCTCGAGCCGCTCGCCCGCTTCCTGCGCAAGGTGTTCGTTGATCTCGACGGAGTAAACCTGGTTAACGATCTTTGCGAGCACCGCGGCCTGGTAGCCGGAGCCGGTGCCGACCTCGAGTACGCGTGAGTCTTCGTCGACGTCGAGCAGTTCGGTCATCAGCGCAACGATGAAGGGTTGCGAGATGGTCTGACCTTCGCCGATTGGCAGCGGTCCGTTGTCGTAAGCGTAAGGGCGCAATTTCTCGGGTACGAACAGGTGGCGTTCGACCTGCGAGACGGCGCGCGCCACGGGCTCGCTCAAGCTGTCGCGCCCCGTGTATTCACGGACCATGATCATATCGTCCGTGATTTCCTCCATCATCTTGTCACGCATCGCATCGTAATCCGGCGTCAGAGTCTCTCCATAACCGTATGCGGAGAGGAGAACTGTCATTGCGAGGGTACACACCCCCATGCTCTTCACGGTAAACATCAGACTACCCCCAAGGGCGGCATACATGCCAATCTTGCGCCAGGCGCCGGCTCGCGCCTTGACCATAATCACGAATAACGGTGTTTCCATGGCTGACCCGATCTTCGAAGACCCGAGGCTTGCCGCCATCTACGACAGCTTCGATGGGGAGCGTGGCGACCTTGGTCATTACCTGGCAATAGCGCGCGAGCTACGCGCTCACTCGGTGCTGGACGTGGGCTGCGGAACGGGAAGTTTCGCTTGCCTGTTGGCGGGTCACGGCTTCGACGTCATCGGTCTCGACCCTGCTGAGGCGTCACTTGCCATCGCGCGGCGAAAGCCTCATGCGGATCGCGTTCGATGGGTGCAGGGAGACGCATCCGTGTTGCCAAGCATCAACGTCGACCTTGCCGTCATGACGGGCAACGTTGCACAGGTGTTTTTGACAGATGAGATGTTCGAAGAAACGCTCCGCACGATACGGTCACGACTGGCGCCGGCAGGACACCTCGTATTCGAGGTCAGGAAACCGGAAGTGCAAGCGTGGCGCGAGTGGACGCCGGAACGCACGAAGCAGCGCATCGCGATCGAGAATGTGGGGGTTGTGACCGGGTGGTGCGAAGTCATCGACACCGTCGACGACCTCGTCAGTTTTCGCTGGACCTATCGATTTGAGGCCGACGGCATAGAACTGTCGTCAGATTCAACGTTGCGGTTTCGAAGCGAGGACAGCATCAGAGAACTGCTGGGTGAGACGAACTATGTCGTCAAGGAGGTTCGTGAGGCGCCGGATCGTCCGGGGAAGGAGCTTGTTTTCTTCGCTTCCCCGCAGTGACTTACCTGCTCTTGTCCTGCCTGAGTCCCTCTTGCTCCCCTTCGGATATCTCGCTGACGAATTCGACGTGCTGCAGGAGCGCGTACTGGTAGGCTTCGATCAGCGCATTCCAGCTCGCCTTGATGATGTCGACGTTGACGCCGACCGTGCCGAAGATTTCACCCTCAAAGCTGTGTTCGAGGTAAACGCGAACCTTGGCGGCGGTCTCTTCGGTGCTGTTGATGACACGCACGGCATAATCTGTCAGGTGCAGTTCCTTGAGTGCGGGATACCGCTCGATCAGCGCCTTGCGTAGCGCCTTGTTGAGCGCGTCGACAGGGCCGTGACCTTCCGCCGCACAAAGCTCGACGTTTTCGCCGACCCTGATTTTCACCGACGCTTCGATAAGCCCGTCAGAGTCGGAATGTTCCTCATTGCTCGGGCTGTAGATCCGGTAGTAGAGCGGCTCGAACAAAGTCCTGAACTTGCCGACATGCCGGCGCACGACCAAATCGAAGCTGCCGTCCGCCTTCTCGTAGGAATAACCGGCGTGTTCACGATCCTGGACTTCTTCGAGAATCGCTTTCACCGCCTTGGCATCCTCGAGTTCAGGATAGCGATTGGCGAGCTTCGCGCGCAGGTTTGACCCACCTGCCAGTTCGCTGATGAGGATCTTGCGGGAATTGCCCACCTTCTCCGGCTCGACATGCTCGTAGGTGTGTGGGTTGCGCTGCACGGCGCTGACATGCACGCCGCCTTTGTGTGCAAAAGCAGAGGGCCCGACGAAGGGCTGCCCGGAAGGCCCCTGGATGCCGAGGTATTCCCACACCTTCTTCGAGAGCCCGGTGAGCCTGGAGAGATTGCCTTCCGGCACCGCCTGGTAGCCCATCTTGAGCTCAAGGTTGCCGATAACCGACGTCAGGTCCACGTTGCCGCAACGTTCGCCGATACCGTTGATCGTGCCCTGTACCTGGATCACACCTTCCTCGATCGCCCGCAGCGTGTTGGCGACGCCAAGCCCACCGTCGTTGTGTACGTGTATGCCCAGCTTGATCCCGGGGATCTCCTTGCGCACCTCGCGGATGGCATGCGCAAGCTCGTGCGGCATCACGCCGCCGTTGGTATCGCACAGGATCACGCGGGCGGCACCCGATTCAACCGCCGCGCTGAGCGTCGCCAGCGCATAACCAGGATCGCTCTTGAAGCCGTCGAAGAAGTGTTCGGCATCGTAGAAAACCGGCTTGCCTGTCGCTTCCGCGAGAAAGCCGACGGACCCCGCGATCATGTCGAGGTTCTTGTCCGGCGATACGCGCAGCGCCTGCTCCACGTGCAAATCCCAGCTCTTGCCGAAGATGCAGGTAATGTCCGACTTTGCGGCCACGAGCTTTTGCAGAAAGAAGTCGTCGGCAGGTTTGGCATCAGCGCGGTGGGTGGAACCGAACGCGGATATTTTCGCGTGCTTCAGTTCCACGTCCTTGACCCGCACGAAAAACTCATCGTCCTTCGGGTTGGAACCGGGCCAGCCGCCTTCGACATAGTCGATACCCATGGCATCGAGTTCGCGCGCAATATCGAGCTTGTCCGCCAGCGAAAGGTTAATGCCCTCCCCCTGGTTACCGTCACGGAGCGTGGTGTCGTAGATCTCGATCTTCTTGCGTGCCATTGCCTGGTATCCTTTGTGCGACTTACGCGTAGCCCAGCCGTTCGGCCGTCGCGTTGATCGCATCCATTTGCCGCATGAGCGTGTCGAGTGGATCGTAGGTGGCGTGGAGGAATGCCTCGCGCGCACTTTCCTTCATGGTCACGTCGAACGACGTGTTGGCGCACGTGACCTTGAGGGCCTCGATATCGATCACCACGTCTCGCTCCGGGTCCTCGGCCAACAGTTCACCCAGCTTCTCCCGGTCAGCCCTTTGCATCACGACACAGGGAATCCCCAGCGTCGTGCAGTTGCCGTGGAAAATCTCGGCGAAGGAACCCGCAATCACCGCTTCGAAGCCGAACTTCTTGATCGCCTGCGGCGCGTGTTCACGGCTGGACCCGCAACCGAAGTTGTCGTCCGAGAGCAACACCGCAGCGCCCTTGTGTTCAGGGGCATCGAGCACATGTCCCTTCGACTTGCCGTCCGACGTAAAACGCTCGTCGAAGAAGAGCGCCGGGCCCAGTTCGTCGAACGTCACGCACTTCAGAAAGCGTGCAGGGATAATGCGGTCGGTGTCGATGTCGTTGCCTTTGACGTAGACGCCCTTGCCGCCCACTCTGTTGATCGTTTGTCCGGTCACAGCCCGAATACCTCCCGTGCGTCAGCGACTTCGCCCTTCACCGCTGCCGCGGCGACCATGATCGGGCTCATCAGGATCGTACGTCCGGTCGAAGAACCCTGCCGGCCGATGAAATTGCGGTTGGAGCTGGAGGCACAGACCTCGTCACCAACGAGTTTGTCCGGGTTCATCGCGAGACACATGGAGCAGCCGGGTTTGCGCCATTCGAAACCGGCCGCTTCGAACACCTTGTCGAGCCCGAGGGCGCGCGCGTCCTTGTCGACCTTCTCCGAACCGGGCACCGCGATGGCACGAACGCCGCTCGCCACCTGCTTGCCCTTGATGACTTCCGCGACCGCCTTGAAGTCGGAAAGCCGGCCGTTTGTGCAGCTGCCAATAAAGGCAACATCGATATGCGTTCCCTTGATCGGGGTGTCGGGCTCGAGTTGCATGTAACGCAGCGCGTCGGTGACGAGCGCCTTGTCTGGCGAGGTCTCAGGGTTCGGCGTGGACTCTTCGATCGAGATCGCCTGGCCGGGCGTAATGCCCCAGGTGACCGTCGGGCGAATGTCCGCGGCGGCGATCACGACTTCATCGTCGTAGTTCGCATCGGCATCGCTCGCGTAGCTACGCCACTTCTCGACGGCGGCATCGAACGCGGCGCCACTCGGCACACGCTCACGCCCTTTCAGGAACTCGAACGTCGTCTCATCGGGATTGATGTATCCACAGCGCGCACCACCTTCGATGCTCATGTTGCAGACGGTCATGCGCTCTTCCATCGTCATGTTGTCGATGACCGAGCCGGCGTACTCGTAGGCGTAGCCCACGCCGCCATTCACGCCCAGGATGCGAATGATGTGGAGAATGACATCCTTGGCCGTAACGCCCTTCGACAGCTTGCCTTCCACGCGAATACGCCGAACCTTGAGCGGGTCCATTGCCAGCGTCTGGCTCGCCAGTACGTCACGCACCTGGCTCGTACCGATACCAAGGGCGATACATCCGAATGCGCCATGGGTCGAGGTATGGCTGTCGCCGCAGCAAATGGTCATACCGGGCTGGGTCAGGCCGAGTTCCGGACCGACAACGTGGACAATGCCCTGTGAGCCGGATTCCGGCGCGAAGAATTCAATGCCATGCTCGGTGGTTGCGTCCGAGAGCACCTGGATCATTTGCTCGGCCATGTCATCCGCCAGCGGACGCGACTGATCGTCGGTCGGGATGATGTGATCGACGGTCGCAAACGTGCGTTTGGGATAAGCGACCTTGAGGTGCTTGTCCTTCAGCATGCCGAAAGCTTGCGGACTGGTGACTTCATGAATGAGGTGCAGGGCCATGAAGACCTGGTACTGGCCATTGTCGAGGCGGCCAACAACATGGTCGTCCCACACCTTCTGAAAGAGGTTCTTACCCACGCTAACTCCTGTGGATCAATCGGGAGGCGCGATTCTAGCATGATTACGCACCCGACCAATTCCGATCAGGAATCCCGGAAATAGCGGATTTTCAGGGAATTACGAGGATCTTGGCGTGCTTTTCGGGGTCCGCGAGGTCATGGAACGCCTGCGGCACATCCTCGATGCCGACGCGCCCGGTGATCAGTGGTTCGACCGAAAGCTTGCCCTCCGCGATGTTGTGCAGGGTCGCGGCGAATTCCTCAGGCGTATAGCCCAGCACGAATTGCATCGCGAGTTCCTTGCCGATGCCGGTCAGGGGCAGGATGTGATCCTGCTCCATGCAAACCCCCACCACGACGATGCGGCAACCGCGTTTGGCGCCCTTCATCATGGCATCGATCACGCCGGGCACGCCGACGCACTCGAAGTAGACGCCATTGCGGAAGGTCAATCCGCCTGTAAGCGGGTTTGGCGGAATATCGGCGCCGTTTTCATCCTTGCTGGCGAGGTGCTCCCACGCCTCATACGGGGACGACTTCGCGGGGTCGACAACGACGTCCGCACCCACCGTCTCTGCCAGCTTGCGCCGAGCAGGGCTGAAATCCGCCGCGACAACGGGGCCGATGCCAAGGGTTTTGAGCGCCAGGATCACTGCCAGGCCGACCGGACCGCAGCCAATGACAAGGGGCACTTCCCCCGGTTGAACACCGGCCTTCATCACGGCGTGATAGCCAACCGCCATGGGCTCCGTCAGCGCGGCCAAGTCCGTCGACAGGCCGTTCGGCACTTTGAGCAGAAGCGGTTCGAAAAGGACCATCTGCTCTGAATAACCGCCCGGCACCAGATCGGAATACCCCACCGAGAGGGAGCCGCCACCCCGCACGGTGATCGGCACGGAACAGACGCGGTCGCCTGCCTTGAGTGCCTTGCTCGTTCCTGGGCCGAAGTCGAGCACTTCGGCGCAAAATTCGTGGCCCATCACGATGTCACGAGATAGGTCCATCTTGAACGCGGAGTCCGACATCTCGTTCATGGTATGCGCGTGCTTCAGCGCATGCAGGTCTGACCCGCAGATACCGCAGGCGAGTGTCTTGACCAGCACTTCGCCGGCCGATGGTACCGGCGCGTCGATATGATCGACCACGAGTTCTCTATTCCGCATTACTGCTGCGCGCATGTCAGTGCCCCTTCCGCAAATCGTTAACCGGCACGCGCCGCCTGGGCACGTGCCACCTCGAGCACCTGACTCGCCTGCTTCGAATTCGGTAAGACCTCGTAGAAGAGTGCCGCGTTTTCACCGCCAGGTTCCGCGGTTTCGTTCCGCCAGGTACCGACCCGGCCCTCGCGAATAACGAGATCGCGTTCCTTGCCGCGCACATCGGGGAACCGCCCGACGTACATCGATTCGACATTGTCACCAAACCGGATGCGGTATTTCTTCAACGTGATCTCCGTCATGAGTTTTTTAAACCCGGGCTCGGAGAGCAGGATGCCATTCACATTGTAGCGGAGATGGGACTGCCCTTTCTCGCCGCGGCCCTCGGCGTCGGCAATCTCCAGCACCTCGACGTTGAAGGTATCCGACTCGAACGACTCGCGCAGCTTCCACGAACAGGACGAGAGTCGGTCCGCCTCCCCGATGCACGAGGAGATCATGATCGGCTTCTCCTCGTCGAACAGGAAGAACGGGCGGTCCTCCGCGTAGCTGATGCCGATGCCGATCTCGAGACTGGGCAGACCGGCCTGGCGGGAATGCGTGTTCTTCGAGGCAACGATATCGAGAATCTCTCGGGCGACGCCGCAGGCCCGCGTCACGGAATACCAATGGTCCGGCGCGTTGTCGTATTCGTAGATGCCGAGGATGATCGCGTCACCTTCGATAAAGACCTTCACCGCACCATAGGCGCCCAGCGCATCGGTGATAGGCCCGAAGAATCGGGTGCTGAAGTAGGACGCGGCATTGAGATCCTGCCTGGTCAGCTCGCGCGTGACCACCGTCGAGCCCCGCACGTCCGCCTTGATGATCGCGTGATGCACGATTTTCGGCTCGTTCGACTTGCCCGCCTCTTCGTCATGGGTCTTCATGAGTTGGTAGAGATGCCCGCCTGCCTTCGCAAGCTGGATCTCCTCGGCATCCGTGATAACGCCTAGGCGATTGAAGATGCGATGTGCAAACCGGTAGTAGTGCAGGTGCAGGCGGAATCGCGAAAGATCGGCCAGCACCCGCAGGCCCATCGCGTCAGGCTCGTCCTTCATCCGGCGGTTCACTTCCGCTTCCCACTCTTCGAGTTTCTTGATGAGGCCGATCGCGCCATCCTTGCTCTGGTCGATGCGCGCCAGGATCTTCTTCGAATCGTTACCGGCCGCGCACGCACACGCGGATGCGATGTCGAGCGTATCGTCCCAGGACGGATGCCAGTCATCCCGGATGACGTATCCCGCCACCATCTCCCGCATGGCTGCCTCGTTCGCAAACTGCCGGCGCGCTTCCTGCCCGAGCTTGGCAAGCTTTTTCACATCGGACTTGAAGCTCCATTGCGCCCGCATGCCATCGATAGAAGCAGCCGTCTGCTCGTGGGTCGCAGGGTCGAACAGGAACCTGACATTGCCAGGGTGATCGAAATAGCAAAACTCCTCGCGAACGACGTCCTTCTGGTCTGCTGACGGCCCCATCACGCCCTGCACGGCAAACAAGCCACCGAGTTCGTCGTAGATTTCGCTCTGCGCAGACTGGAGGCGCTCTTCCGATTTGATCGGCAATACATGCGGACCGGGCAATTTGCTCGCAAGGAAAGTCTCGACGGCCAGGTTCGCGCCACCGAAATCCTTGCCGCCGCCCGGCCACAATGCGTAGCTGTCGACAAGCAGTTCCGCGTCCAGCGGACTGGACGCTGCAAGCATCGGGTTGAAAAGGATGTAAGGGAGCTCGACCAGGCGATCGCCCAGGAACTGTCCCCTCAGCTGTCTCGTCTGGTTGTTCTCTTCGCGTTGCAGGTGCCGCAACACGGCGCGTGCCACGCGATACTGGAAGCGCGAGTAGTTCTGGCGCAGCCATTGAAAGCGCTGCTGCGTCACAAGCAGGCTTCGGGAGCCGGCGTATTGTTGCTGCGCCAGCGTCTCCTCGGTCTGTTTGACCAACGTATCAAGTTGGCGCTTCACCTCCGCCAGCACGAACTTGACGAGCGCGAAGTGAAGAATGATTACCTGTTCAGGATCCAGGTCAGTCTTGGTCCGGTGCAGGCTCGACTTGACGATCTTCTCGTAGCTGTCGCTCAGTGCCTCCATGTCGGCCTGCTGCCCGCTTGGCCTTTTGCCCGCGACGGCGCGCTTGACCATGTCCTCGATCACTTGCCTTGCATGGAGGATGAAGTCCGGATCGATCTGGACATCGATATGGTAGTTGTCGATACCCTTGCGCAAGACGCTGCAATTGACTTCTATCGTCCGGGGCGCCTTGACGTTACCGACGATATCCTGGCCCGAGCTGATTTTTGCTCCCGGCATCGGTGATTCCCGCTTGTGACTACTGTGGCACGTTTATTCTATTTAGTTGGATTCCCGGAAACCGCATTTCGTCTGCCGTCCGTCGGTTTTTTCCGACCTGTTAGCGGAACCGGACGGGCTGTCGACGGGGACCCCAATCTCCGGGGGAGGCCTCGAAAACGCCTGCCACGCGCGTGCCGCACCGCTTGCAACAGCCCTGGGCATCGATCTGCCATTCGCCGAGGCGGTACCAGTCGCGCTCGATAAGGCGTGCGCCGCACGAGGAACACCAGGTCGAACCGCCCTCGGCGTTGTGGACATTGCCGGTATAGACGTGGCGGATACCCGTCTCCCGCGCAATCTTCCGGGAACGGGTGAGGGTCTCCGGCGGCGTCGGGGGGATTTCGCGCATCCGGTAGTCGGGGTGAAACGCCGTAAAGTGGAGCGGCACGTCCTCGCCAAGGTTATCGACCAGCCAACGCGACATCGCCTCGATCTCCTTCGGGTCGTCGTTCTCACCGGGAATGAGAAGTGTCGTGATCTCGAACCAAACGCCGGCATCGTGCTTCAGGTAGACCAGCGTGTCGAGAACATCCTGCAGGTGTCCGCCGCAGATCTTGTGGTAGAAGCGCTCGCTGAACCCCTTCAGGTCGACGTTCGCGGCGTCGATGTGGTTGAAGAACTCGCGGCGCGGGGCGTCGCACACATAGCCGGCGGTGACCGCGACGGATGCGATACCCTCCTCTTTCGCCGCGATCGCGCAGTCGATGGCGTACTCGAGGAAGATGACCGGGTCGTTGTAGGTAAATGCGATGCTGCGACAGCCAAGCTGCGCCGCCGCCTGCGCCAGCATCTCCGGCGAAGCGGCATCCGCGAGGGTGTCCATCTCCCGCGACTTGCTCATATCCCAGTTCTGGCAGAACTTGCACGCGAGGTTGCATCCGGCCGTCCCGAACGAGAGCACCGGCGTGCCGGGCAGGAAGTGGTTCAAGGGCTTTTTCTCGATCGGATCGACGCAAAAGCCGCTGGAACGGCCGTACGTCGTCAGGACGACCTTGCCCTCTTGGCAGGCTCGTACGAAACAAAGACCTCGCTGGCCCTCACGCAGTTTGCACGCGCGCGGACACACGTCACACTGGATTCGACCGTCCGGGAGTTCATGCCAGTATCGGGTCGGGACGATGTCTTGAGGCGCCCCATCGTTAGCCTCCTTGCCAAACTGCCACGTCAGGATATCGGACATTTGGTTTCAAGATAGCTGTTCATTAGAATGCCAATTATCTCACATCGCGATGCGGAGGAAGGAGGCTGTGGGCGCAATCAGGATGCCTGCCGTTGCCGGCACTTTCTATACCGCCAATCCGGTAGAACTCGAGCGCGAGATCGACGCCCTGATCGAAGCGGATGGCGCAAGCGATTCGGACGAGACGCCGAAGGCACTCATCGCGCCGCACGCCGGGTATGTGTACTCGGGTCCCATCGCGGCCAGCGTCTATCGCAAGCTCCGGCCCGGCCGGGGCCGCATCAAACGCGTGATCCTCCTGGGCCCCTCCCATCGCGTCGGCTTTCGCGGCATTGCGGCGAGCAGCGCGGATTATTTTCGCACGCCTCTCGGTGACATACCGGTCGATACCAACGCGATCAAAGAAGTCGTGGGCTTGCCGAATGTCGGTTATCTCGACGAGGCGCACACACACGAACATTCCCTCGAAGTGCACCTGCCTTTCCTGCAGCGCGTATTGGGAGACTTCAGCCTGGTACCGCTGGTGGTGGGCGATGCCAACAAGGAAGAAGTGGCGCAGGTCCTGGAGAAGCTGTGGGGAGCCGAGGAAACGCTCATCGTCATCAGTTCCGACCTGAGCCATTATCATCCTTACGACGAAGCCCGGACAATCGACGCGCAGACAGCGCGCAAGATTATGGCACTCGATTCAACGCTGCAGGGCGAAGAAGCCTGCGGATGTCGCCCGATCAACGGCCTGCTCCATCTCCTGAAACAGAAGGGACTGGGCATTGACCAGGTCCTGGTGCGCAATTCCGGGGATACCGCAGGTGATCACAGTCGCGTGGTCGGCTACGGTGCCTGGTCGGTGGCCGGCACGAGCGCATCGACCGGGCAAAAAGCGGAACGTCCTGTAACCACACGCCGGCAATCGCTTCCGCTGGCCCATCGCCAACAACTTGTCCAACTCGCGAGGGATGCAATACGCCATCCACTGACATCGCGCGAGAAATTTCACCTCGACCTGAATCACTTTCCGGCGCCTCTGCGCGCAGAAGGTGCCAGCTTCGTCACGCTGAACATTGACGGAAGGCTTCGAGGATGTATCGGAAGTCTCGTCGCACATCGCCCGCTGGTCATCGACGTTGCCAACAATGCGCAGGCGGCGGCGTACAACGATCCACGCTTCGGGCCGCTTTCGCTCGACGAATACCAGCGGGTCGACGTACACATCTCCGTGTTGTCGGCACCCGAACCGATGTCCGTCAGCTCTCGAGAAGACCTGATCGAACAGCTCAGGCCGGGCGTGGACGGATTGATCCTGGAAGAACGCGGCAGGCGCGCCACCTACCTGCCGTCAGTCTGGGAGCAACTGCCGGACCCCGAAACCTTCGTTGCGGAATTGCGTGCGAAGGCCGGGCTGCCCCGCGATGGCTGGAGCCCGGAGACGACAGTATCTCGATACACGACCGAGGAGTTTGCCTGACCCGTGGTCAACATGGTCCGTCGCAAATCGATTCCATGGTCGTTCGAGGCCGGCAGCCTGCTTGTGCAGCGTTTCCGGCCGACCGACGAGGTTCGCCTGTTCAATGCGGCACGAGAATCGATCCCCGAGGTCTTCCCGTTCCTGCCCTGGTGTCACCCGGATTATGAGCGTAGCGAAACGCGCAACTGGCTCCGAACGGCCATCTCGGACTGGGAGAAAGGCAACAACTTCAGCTTCGGCATCTGGGATCATGCCAATCGTTTTCTTGGCGGATGCGGCCTTTCGCGCATCGACGAACATCCGGTGATGAACCTCGGCTACTGGATTCGCACATCGGCGACGGGCCAGGGCGTCGCGACGACCGTGACACGTTCACTTGCCCGTTTCGCGTTCGACGAACTCGGTATGCAGCGCATCGAGATTGTCATGTCGACCCAGAATCATCCCAGCCAACGCGTCGCAGAGAAATCCGGCGCGCGCTTTGAAGGCATCCTGCGCAACCGCCTGCTGCTTCATGGGCAAGCGCACGATGCGTTCCTTTACTCGCTCGTACCGGATGACATGGCGACCGCCGAACCGGCCTGAGCGCCCGGACTTGAAGATTTCCTGACCTTGTGGAGGTAACGAAAATGAGTGCGATGCCCGAGTCACAGAACGACGTCCGTGCGCAAATGATGGATGTCCTGTCGCGACAGCGACGCGCCCACATCGCGGCCGGCGAAGTCAGCGTCGAAACACGCATCGATCGGCTCGAACGTGCGATCGATGTATTGAAGAAGAACGGCGCGAAGTTTTGCGAGGCGATGGCCGCGGACTTCGGTCACCGCTCGATAGACCAGTCGATGCTGACAGATGTGAACGGCTCCATCGGGCCGCTCCAGCACGCCAAGAAGAACGTGCGAAAATGGATGCGTGCAGAGCGACGCAGCGTCATGTTCCCGCTGAACCTGCTCGGCGGGAAAGGCGTGGTGGAATACCAACCGCTTGGCGTTATCGGCTGCATCAGCCCATGGAACTTTCCGGTCAACCTCACCTTCTCACCGCTCGCCGGCATCTTCGCCGCGGGTAACCGCACCATGATCAAACCGTCGGAGTTCACGCCGGCGACTTCGGAACTGATGAAGGAATTGCTGGAGGGTGCATTCGATATCGAGGAGGTCGCGGTCTTCACGGGCGGCCCGGACGTGGGCTCCGCGTTCAGCGGCCTGCCGTTCGATCACCTGCTCTTTACCGGCGCCACCTCGATTGCAAAGCACGTCATGCGGGCGGCTTCCGAGAACCTCGTGCCGGTAACGCTGGAACTCGGCGGCAAGTCGCCGGTCGTCATCGGCCGCAGTGCCGACATGACACTGACGGCGCAGAACGTGATGGCCGGCAAGACCATGAACGCGGGGCAAATCTGTCTCGCGCCGGACTATGTCTTCGTCCCGGACGAGAAGGCAGACGAGTTTATTGCCGCGGCGAAGGCATCGGTCGCAAAGATGTACCCGGACATCAAGGACAACCCGGACTACACCTCGATCGTGAACGAACGTCACTTTGAGCGCATCACGGGCTACATCGAGGATGCAAAGTCGAAAGGTGCCAATGTCGTGGAGATCAATCCGGCCAACGAGGATTTCGCACAACAGCAGCACCACCGGATTCCGCCGACGTTGATCGTCGACCCGACCGACGACATGCGCGTCATGCAGGAAGAGATTTTCGGCCCGGTATTGCCGGTCAAGCGCTATAAGGAAGTCGACGAGACCATCGACTACATCAACGACCATGCGCGTCCGCTCGGTCTTTACTACTTTGGCCAGGACAGCAGCGAGGAGCACAAAGTCCTGACGCACACGACGTCAGGCGGCGTAACCATCAACGATGTCATCATGCACGTCGCGCAGGAAGACCTGCCCTTTGGCGGTGTCGGCCCAAGCGGGATGGGTTCGTATCACGGGTACGACGGCTTCAAGACGTTCAGTCACGCGAAAGCGATCTATCGGCAGTCAAAGACGGTGTCGAAGCTCGCGGCCGCGATGCGCCCGCCCTATAAGAAGAGGTCATCCTGAGCGTAGTGCTTTAGCACGGAGTCGAAGGACCTCGGCGGTCGAGGTCCTTCGCGCTTGCTCAGGACGACACGTGTACCTGACGCCTAAACCGCGTCGTCAGACACCAGCACGAGCGTTCCGGTCGTCGAAAGCG
>JAGRIN010000408.1 GCA_020443245.1 Pseudomonadales bacterium | reverse complement strand
AGGGATTCTTCATCGCGCGACCGGACAAACCCTTCCCGGCAATCAACTGGCCTGACTGAAACACCCTTTTGGCCAAGGGTCAGTTGTTGGCAGCTGCCTTGACAACCTCCGGGGGGTCTTATAATTTCGGAAGCCTTGTCAGGACTCTGCGGCCGAAAGGAACTTGGGACCGAGAAAGGGGCAAACATACAGCATCCTTGTCGTGGATGACGATACAGACATCCGTCGATTTCTGGAGCGTTATCTGGGTCTAGAAGGCTTCGACGTCCGGACAGCGTCCGACTGGCGCAGTACGCGCACCCAATTCCAGCATGAGGAACCCGATCTTGTGGTGCTCGACCTGGGATTGCCCGACATGAGCGGCTTCGACATCGCTGCTCGCCTGCGCGAAACCAGCGACACAGGCATCATCATGCTCACCGGCAGCCAGGACAAGGTCGACAAGATCGTCGGGCTGGAATCCGGCGCCGACGACTACGTCCAGAAGCCTTTCGATGAGCGTGAGCTGCTTGCACGCATTCGCAGTGTGTTGCGCCGCCGTGCCTCACTCAAGGCCCAGTCCGGTGGCAGTTCGCGAGTGGCCTCGTTCAGTGGTTACAGGCTGGACATGGTGGCGTGCGAACTGCGCGATGGCGGCGGGGCGCCGGTGCACCTGACCCAGGGCGAGTACCAGTTGCTTGCGCTGTTCGTGGAGCGCGTCAACTCGATCCTTACACGGGATTTGATTTCAGAACGGCTTTCTTCCCGCGACTGGATGCCTACCGATCGCAGCATCGATGTCATGGTCAGCAAACTGAGGAAGAAGCTCGAGCAGGACAGCAATCGTCCGAGGCTCATCAAGACGATTCGCGGCAAGGGTTACATGATGACCGCGGACGTGGCCTACTAGCGGCTGCGCAGTCGCTTCCGCTCACACGCGAATATCCAGTCCCGCAGGTGCGTCCTGTCTCGAGGCGACAGCGTCAGGAACTGTATGCCCACTTCTGCACGTCCACGTCGCGAATCGTTGCGGATGTGGCAGATCCGGGCCTCGGTACTGAGCACCAGGCCCTCGGTGAGGATTATCTGGCATTCAGGCATTTCTTCACCCGAAGTCAGCGCCGGATCGGCCGGCAGTATCAGTTTTGCGCCGCCCTCGGAGATGTCGTTCGCGGTTCCTTCAAATGAACGCTCGCCGTCGACCAGCCTGATCGCCGGACGCTCAGTCGTCGCCATGCTGAGGCGGTAACTGGTGCGCTTCTGGCTGTACTGCAGATAGTCGGGCATCGAGCAAACGAAGTAGATACCGCCCTTGCCGACACCGATGTGCTTGACCTCGCTGCGGAAATTGACCGGAATCCCCTTGACCTTGCTCGTCGCCGAAAAGCGACTGCCGACCTTCATGGGCTCTTCCATTCCCGCATGCACGGTTTCGTCGAGGATGATGCTGTCGTTCGTCAGGTCGAGCAGCGTCGTGCTGACGGTGCTCTTGCGATCCGGCAATTGAAGTTGCAACAACGTGCGCGACGCGGCCAGCCCCTTCAGGATCTGGGCCTTGCGCGTTTCGTTGACAACGATGTCGTCTGATTCTTCCATACGCCGTGCCTCAGGCGCTGCCCAGCGGCCGGGCGTGCCGGTTTCGCTCTCGCGTACCGGTCCGGGTGTAGGCTTCCGGCGACGGTGGCGTGCCGGAGAGAACTTCGAGCGAGCGCGCGGCGAGGCGCTCCCGCTTCGCGATCAGGACGCCGTTTTCGATATTGATCTCGCGGCAGCCACGGGCGGTCGTTCGGTTGTTCTCCCGCTGGCGTGCCAGGTCCCCGGCCTGATCCATACGCCGTAGCGCGGTTGCCACCGCGTCTGGCGCCGGATCGATACCGAGTCTCGACATCAGCGTGAGCCATTCGCCCGAGAGTTGGTCCAGCCGGGTGATCAATGCCTGCTTGCGCGAAGTGATCCCGGGCAACTCGTCGATCAGGTTGCTGCCGAGCACAGACGTTTCCTCGGCCAGTAGGCCGAGCAGTTCGTCCAGCGCATCGCCCTCGTCCGAGAGATGTGCCGTGACAGCCCGGACGTCAGCTTCTGTGACGTTCATGGGGCTAGCCCAGGTCTTTTTTGGCGTCCAGCAACTTTGAAGCGATCAGGTTTGCGTCGACCTCAAAGGTGCCATCGGCAATTGCCGCCTTGATGGCTTCGACTTTGCTCGAATCCACCTCCGGGAGCTGGCTGAGCGAGCCTGCGAGTTGCTGGAGCTTTCCAGCTTGTGCAGTCAGCGTGACCTTGTCACGTCCGTCCTGCGACGCCTCGCGCTGCTTGCCGGCTGCCTTTGCGCCTTCGGTTTTCGCATTGACCTGATCGACGCGGACACCCGAAAGATGCCCCGTCTCCGTGGTTTTCATTGTGACTACCATATCAGTGGTCCTGTTCCGTTGGAGTATATATCGACCGCACTTCAGTTACCTTTAACGAAAAATTACAAAATTCGTACCGTGCCGTCGGCCTGTACGCTGCCCATCACGTCTCGCCTCGAGACCAGGTTGGACAAGCTGATTTTGTCGCCCACCGCACCGTCCTCCAGCGCCTTGCCGGCCATGGTGACCTTGAGGCCGCCGCGCTCGATGACCATCGTGACCTTGTCCCCCCGCTTGACCAGCAGGGGGTCGGCTACCATCGCCAGCGACAGGGCGGTGCCGGCCGCGACGGGACGTGTCAGTTCCTTGCCGATCACCTCGGAGGCCGAGGAAGGCATCGGTACGTAGGATGCGCGCGTGGG
>JAGRIN010000407.1 GCA_020443245.1 Pseudomonadales bacterium | reverse complement strand
TGGCGACTTGAGAATGCCGCCTTCGAGCGGACAGTCCCAGGCGAACACATAGAAGTAAACATTCCCCGAATTCTGCGCCACCTTGCGCTCGGCCAATGTCGTTGCAGACTGGAACTGTCGGCCCGTCAGGATCGCGGTATAAATGTGGCGCGGATCATAATCGGGATAGAACTTCTCGTAGGCATCGATCAACGCTTCCGCGTGCTCGTCGCGCTGGGCACGTATCCGCTCACGCATCTGGTCTTCCGAAAGGTTACGCCACCAGTCGAAGCCAACGTTGTACAGCGTCATCTCGTCCTTGGTCGTACCGACCATCACCGGGACCGACGAACCCGGCCGGGTGCGACCCTCGAACGGATGCTCCGGAATATGCGTATTGTTGAGGATCGGTCCATAGCGTCCACCAACCTTTGTCACTGCCGCACGAATCCGATCCGCATCCAGTTCCAATAACGTGTCGATCTTGTCGCGCGAAATATCCAGTTCCCGCAGCACTTTCTCTGTCGTCTCGGCGGCATCAGCGGAGTCGCCGACACGCAGGGCGGCGCCGCTCTGGATGATGCAGCGATGGAATAGTCCTTGCGCATGCGGCATCGCGTGCAGGATGCTCACCTTGGCGCCGCCACCAGATTGCCCGAAGATCGTCACGTTGCCGGGGTCACCACCAAAGTTTGCGATGTTGTCCCGCACCCATTCGAGCGAACGCACGAGGTCCAGCTGTCCCGCGATACCCGAGTCAGCAAAGCGCTCGGGATCGATGTCGGTCAGGTTGAGAAACCCGAAGGCGTTGAGCCGATGGTTCACGGTCACGACGACGACATCGTGATGCTTCGCGAGGTTGTGACCGTCGTACGCGGGCCAACTGCCGGAGCCATAATTGAACCCGCCGCCGTGAAACCAAACCATGACCGGCAGCTTTTTTCGACCGTTGGGATCAGGCGTCCACACGTTGAGGACGAGGCAATCCTCACCCTGGCGCATGATGTCTTCAACACTGCCATACACCTGCGACAAGGCAGGTCCGATCAGGCCGGGATAACTGACCGCGGAGCCGCCGGAACTGAGTTGCATGGCCGAATGGCCGAGCCGGATTGCATCGAAGATTCCCTTGCGCGGCACCGGTAGCGCAGGTGCCTGGAACCGGAGTTTGCCAAGCGGCGGCGTGGCATAGGGAATGCCGAGAAACGTATGGACATCCTCGTCAAGCAGCCCCCGAACCGGGCCTTCTGTCGTCTGGACGACAGGCGTCACGCTGGTTGCAATGGCCCACGCGCGTGGCTGGGACGCAGCCAGCGCCAGCGCGCCCCACTGCCCGGTCTTTTTCAGGAAACGGCGGCGATCAAGCCGGTCACGCTGCTGCATGATAGCCCTCGAATTGGGTGAGTAAGCGCAAGAAGCCTACGAGGGCACTATAGGGGCGTCAAGACGTTACCCGACGGGCCGGTGCGTCGAATAGACGCGCTGAACCCATTGGATAGCGGAATGCGACGCAAAGCGGGAAATGAGTTCACTCATTTCTCGCGGCACCGGCTCAATACGGCGCATATCGGGATGCGTGACGTTGGCCAGTGGAGCGAGCAGCGCGGCCGCCGTCAGGTCCGCCACCGTGAAGCGATCCCCAACGAGGTAGCCCGTACTCGATGAGGCGCCCGCGATCTCGTCCAGTGACGTCTCGACGATGTGAAACGCACGTTCGATGTTTTCGGGATTGACGCCATTCGCCTTCGCGATCAGCGGGCTGACCATGGGATAGAGCGCTCGATAGCCGAGGCGCTTTGCAAGCGGCTTACCGCGACTGAAGGTGGCGCACAGGTAAGTGGGCACTTGCTGCAACACGGAGAACACAACGGTTCGCGTCGCCGGCCCAAGCGTCGCATCCCATTGTGATTGCATCGCAAGGGCCTGCTGCTTCTGCGGCTCTTCGGCGGGATAGAGCGGCGGCTCGGGGTAACGCGCTTCAAGCCAGTCGATGATCGCAGCCGAGCCGGAAACGCAGCCCTGTTCATGCTGAAGCAACGGTGTCGTCGCCGGCCCGCCCGAAAGCCTTTTGATCTTCATCCTGTGAGGACCTGGAAGGTAACTCTCCCGCGTGTGGGCGATGCCTTTGAAGTCGAGTGCCCACCTTACCTTTTCGTTGAAGTGCGATGACTGGAACTGGTGCAGCTTCAGCATGGGCGCGTCCTTTTAATATGTTAGATAACATACTATGATGAACTTCCAACAAACGCTACTGGCGTTCGCCTATCTGGACACCGTCCCCGGCAGGAACAGAGTAAAACGTGGTTCGATACAGCAAGGAACACAAAGCGAGAACGCGCGAGGAGATCGTTCGCGCGGCGGCAAAACTGTTTCGCGAACATGGCTATAACGGTGTCGGGATCGACCGCATCATGCAGGCCGTCGGTTTGACGCGCGGCGGATTCTACAATCACTTTGCCTCGAAGCAGGCGCTCTTCGCCGAGGTGCTGAGGTGGGACAAGGACTTTGTCGTGCGTATGCGTGCCCGTGATCCCGATGCGCTCGCCGAGCAGGGACTCGCAATTGCGACCGATTATCTCGATCCGCGTCATCGTATGGCGGTCGGACCCAACTGCCCGTTTACGACACTCACCCCGGATGTGGTTCGAGCAGGTGACGAAGCGACCGATGCATTTACCGAAACCGTCCAGGCGCTGATTCGCGAGTTTGAACGTGGACTCGATAATCCGAAAAAAGACGATGAACGCGCGCTGGTCGCAACCGCACTGTGTG
>JAGRIN010000406.1 GCA_020443245.1 Pseudomonadales bacterium | reverse complement strand
ACCATCATCGCAGCATCGACGCCGTCGAACGCGCCTTCCTGTGCCATGAGTTCCTTGCCCCCGCCTTTCTCTTCCGCCGGTGTGCCCAGATATCGAATCCGACCCGGCAGGCTGCCGCCAAGCGCTGACAGGCCAAGTGAGGCGCCCAGGCCCATCACTGCAATGATGTTGTGACCACAGGAATGGCCGATGCCCGGCAAGGCATCGTACTCGGACAATATGGCGACGCAGGGACCGTCATTGCCGAACTCGCTTGCATACGCTGTCTTCAGGCCGTACGCGCCCCGTGTAACGGGAAGCCCGGCGGATTCCACCTTCTCGGTCAAAAGCCGCGCCGCTTCGAATTCATGGAACGCGAGCTCTGGCTTCGCGTGTATCGCGTGGCTCGTGGCGACCAACTCCTCCGCATTCTCGTCAATCGCGGCACAAACCTGTTCCTTCAAGGCAGTCGCTGCAGTCATGTCGGTTTCCTCCTGATGTGCGGCAAACGCAATGACGATAGCACAGCCCGCAGGCCCGACGTTACTTGCGCTGCCAGTACTTGTCCTTGAGCAGGCGCTTGTACAGTTTGCCCGTGGGGTGCCGGGGCAGTTCTTCAAGGAAGTCGATGGATCGCGGACATTTGATGTGCGATATGCGGGCACGCACATAAGCCATGAGTTCTGCCTCCAGCTCCGGCCCGGCGGCGCTCATGTCTGCCGGCTGCACCACTGCTTTGACTTCCTCACCGAACTCTTCGTTCGGTACGCCGAAGACGGCGACATCGGTTACCGACGGATGCGTGATCAGTGCATTCTCGACTTCCTGTGGATAGATGTTCACGCCACCGGAGATGATCATGAAGGATTTGCGGTCGGTCAGGTACAGATAGCCTTCTTCGTCCAGGTAGCCGATATCGCCCAACGTGGACCACCCCTGCCCCGTATGGCTCGATTGCGTCTTCTCTTTGTCGTGCAGGTACTCGAACTTGCCACCACCCTCGAAGTACACCGCGCCGACTTCACCGACAGGCATCTTGGTACCGTCTTCATCCAGAATGTGAATGGTGCAGTTGCCCGCGGCCTTGCCGACCGACCCCTTGTGAGCGAGCCACTCTGCCGAGTCGATCGAGGTGGAGCCGTTGCCTTCGGTGCCGGCGTAGTACTCATAGATGATGGGTCCCCACCAGTCGATCATCTGCTCCTTGATCTCGACCGGGCACGGCGCCGCGGCGTGAATCGCAAACCTGAGACTTGAGACGTCGTAGCGTCGACGTACGTCTTCGGGCAGCTTGAGCATGCGAACAAACATCGTTGGCACCCATTGGCTGTGCGTCACCTGATGCCGTTCGATCAGCGCGAGCGCCTCTTCCGAGTCGTAGTGTTCCATCACGACCGAAGTGCCGCCATAACGCAGGACGTTCATATTGAACCCGAGCGGTGCCGCATGATAGAGCGGGGCCGGCGACAGGTAGATGGTGTTCTCGTCAAAGCCGTAGCGGTTTTGCGCTGCCTGCGCTGCCACGATCTCTTCTCCGAACGGCGTATCCACCAGTGGCTTCTTGACCCCCTTCGGCCGCCCGGTTGTGCCGGATGAATAAAGCAGGCTCTGCCCATACGACTCATCGTCGATGGGTGTTTCCGGCATCGACGCAATCGCAGCTTCCCAGGACGCCGCGCCTTCCACAACGCCATCGAGCATGTAACAGCGGGGTTTGTTGACGAGCGCGCCGCGCAACCGATCGAACGTCTCGGTCAACTGATCCGAAGTAATCAGCACCTTTGCGCCACAGTCGTTGACGATGTATTCGACTTCATCGGGCAGTAGCCGGTAGCTAATTGCAGTGAAGTAGAGACCCGCGCGGTAGGCGGCCCAGCAGATCGAAAGGAAAGCGGGATGGTTCTCGAGACAGATCGCAATCGGATCGCCCCGTTTGAGCCCGAGCGATCGAAACAGGTGCGCGCCCTGGTTGGAGGTCTTCTCGAGTTCGCCCCAACTCACCTGTTTCCCGGACCGCGCCATGATGTAGGCGGGTCGATCAGGCGTGTGGGCAGCGTAGGTTCCTGGATGCATAGTGGTAGCTTGGCATGATGAAACAGAGCGTTCGATGTTAAACGTATCCGCGCAAACGCCACAAGCATCACGCGTTGTGCTACTTTCAATGAAACGAACCAGCAACGAGGACAACGATGACCCTGGACAGCGACGTAGTGCGCGCCATCGCGGCGAAACTGATTGAACGCGGGGAAACCGTTTCCGTCGCAGAATCGTCAAGCGGCGGACTGATCTCGGCCTCACTGCTCGCGGTGCCGGGTGCATCGGGCTACTACCGCGGCGGCTCCGTCGTCTACACGCTACCGTCACGTCGAGCATTCCTCGACATCCCGCGTGATCGTGTGGAGGGCCTGAAGCCGCTGTCGGAAGAAATGGTGGCAGTCTTTGCCGAAGCCGCGCGCGAGAAGCTCGACGCGACCTGGGGCATCGCCGAACTCGGCGCTGCCGGCCCAACCGGCAGTCGCTACGGGCACGATGCGGGCACATCGGCGATCGGTATTCACGGTCCGCACTGCCTGACGGCAATCATTGAAACCGGGTCCTCCGATCGCGAAGCAAATATGTGGGCCTTCACCGATGCGGCGCTCGCGTTGTTCCTGCGCGCACTCGAGGCTGCGGAGTAGGCAAACCCTGATCCCTGCGTTATTCTCAAACCATGGTTGAACGTATTCGCTACATGGAACGCACCCGACGCTTCTACGAGGCGCAGGGTTTCGATCGCCCGTA
>JAGRIN010000405.1 GCA_020443245.1 Pseudomonadales bacterium | reverse complement strand
TGGTTGTTTCAATTTTGATACCGCTCATGAGTGCGTTTGTTGGGGCCGGGGCCGCCTGGTATTCCACGAGACGCGCTTTAAAGGTAGAGCAGAAGAAGATTAACTTTGAAGGCACACTGAAAGTTGCCGAGTTTAGGCAGACTTGGATCAACGATCTTCGAGACGCCATGGCCGAGTTCCAAAGCTATGGTGTTGTACCGGACCAGAATCCGTCGCAAGAGCGCAAGTTCTACGAACTCGGCACGAAGATCGAGTTGCTAATGAACCCGAGTGATCCAGACTACGGTGCGTTGTCCGCGACTCTCTACAATTTTCTCATCACTGCGGATGGGAATACGATCGAGAAGTATTCTAACAATTCGTTATTCGTTGACTTGTGCCAAAGAATCCTAAAAAGAGAGTGGGAGCGGCTGAAGACGGACATCGAAAATGCGACGGGTAGCGACGTCTAGCTTCAAGTTTGAAGCGCAAGACCGATCAGTTTCCATAGATTGTTCCCCAGGCGTTCTGAATCCGTATCGCCTTAGAGGCCTCGTGTTGAGTGCCTAATAGCACTGCAGTCTCGTAGGGTTTGTTTGACATCGAGACTCGTTTTGGCTTGTACAGACAGATTAGCCCATCAACGTTCCCATTTGCTGTGAGACTCCCAGGGGCTGGCACAGTTCTCGGGATAAGGTCGGCCCCACCAAGGTGCGATTCCAGGTTCCTACAGGTTGCTCCAGCGGGCGCCTATGGTCACTTATGCTAAATTTAGTGTCCAATATGCCCATTGGGCGAGCCACCTCGTTGACCTAGGCTCGTCAAGTGGTCAAGAAACGGTCCGCGTGACAGGTCGCGGGCGAAACATGAGGAGGGAGCATGAGGGAGCCGTCTTTCAGCAGTCGTCATGTTCGTGGCTTTCTGCAGGGCGCGATCGAGCGAGGCTTTGACCCGGACGAACTCTTGCGACTCGCCGGCGTGCCGCGCCGGAGCTTCCACGATGAGGACGCTCGCATCGATGGTGAGCAATACAGTCGCCTGCTGACGGTGATCGAGCACCAGATGGACGATGCGTTCATGGGGTTCACCTCTCACCGCGCCCGGCTCACCATGTACCGCGAACAGTCGCGCGCCAGGTTCCGCTGCGAGACGCTGGGTGAAGCGATCAAAGTCTCGACGCAATTTCGCGAGGCCGTTCGGGACGATGTGACCTACCAGTACATCTCGGATCGACGCAACCACTCGTTCACGCTGACGGTCGATTACCGGCTGAGGCCGGGCGCTGATGAGGTCGTTTTCTACATTCACCGCCTCATGCTGATGTACAAGTACTTCTCCTGGTTGATCGGTCGTCGCCTGCGCCTCAGTGCGGTGTACTTCGCGTTCCCGGAGCCGGACCCGGAAGATGGGATCGACTTTGAAGGGTGGTTCGGGTGCGAGGCGCACTTCAACCAGTCGGCCAACGCGCTCAGCTTCGACAACACGCACCTGCGCAGTCCCATCGTGCGTACGGAAGCGGAACAGGCGGACTTCCAGGATCGTTACCCCAACTGGTTCACGATTCCAGGCGAGGATCGCAGTTGGACCGGGCGCGTGGAGAAAGAACTCGTGGTGCTGCAGCGAGAAGGCGACTGGTGTCCCACGATCAGTCGAGTCGCGCGGGCGCTCAAGATCTCCGGGCGTGCGCTGCGTCGTCAGTTGGCGAGGGAAGGCACGAACTTCCAGGGCATCAAGGCGCGGCTTCGCAAGGAAGCCGCGATCCAGTTGCTCGTCATGACAGATTTGCCGGTGACGCTGGTCAGTGCCGAGATCGGATTTGCGGAACCGGGCGACTTTACCCGTGCATTCCGAGGCTGGATGGATTGCACCCCATCGAGCTACCGGCGCAGGTTTGCGACTGACAAAACCGTGTTGGGCTCGCTGCGCGCGACGGTGTCGCGGGCCGAATCCGGCGCCGCCTCCAGCTACCTCATCTAGCACGCCCGGTCACAACTGCTAAGTCGCCGTGGTGCATCCGCCATGGTGAGTGCAGCGCGCCGCAGGCACATTAGCCTGCATGGCACTGGACGTCCGATCTTACGAACTCATAGTGGTGGAGCGCGACCTGCCCTGGCTGTTGGGGCAGTGGGTCAGGCGATCGCCGGATAAGCCGTTTCTCATTTGGGCGCCGCATGAGGGCGCGCACGAGTCGTGGACTTATCGCGCGTTCGATGATGCGGTCCGCCGGGTTGCCGCGGGACTCGCCAGCATCGGCGTGAGTCGCGGCGACAAGGTGCACATACACCTCGAGAACTGCGCGGCGCTCCTCTTTGCCTATTTCGCCTGCGCGAGGTTGGGCGCCGTCGCGGTGATGGGTAACACTCGCTCATCGAAGGCAGAAGTGCAGCATTACCTGAACCTGGTCTCGCCCCTCATCGTTGTCACCCAGCGGGAGTACACCCCCCACTTCGCGGGTTTCGACGGAGACCTCGTTCTGGTCGATGATGAATCCGGCACTGCGCCTTCGAAGAGTGAGCTTTTAACAAGCGAACCCCTGGAGGGAGATCGCCCGCGCGAACCGATGTTGGATTTGCGCGTGCAGTTCACGAGCGGTACGACGTCGAGGCCGAAGGCGGTCCTCTCGACACACGCCAACACGCTGTTCAGCGCCCAGCAAACGGCGCTCGCCTATGCGCTGCGCACCGACGACATTTGCCAGGTGTTTGTGCCGCTGTTTCACAACAACGGGCTCGCGACGCTGGTGATGAGCACGCTCTGGTCCGGCGGGACGGTCTTGCTGCAACCC
>JAGRIN010000404.1 GCA_020443245.1 Pseudomonadales bacterium | reverse complement strand
CAGAATGGACAGGTTCGCGAGCGAGATGTCGACAGCCTCTGAGAGTTCAGTCAATGTCATTTGGCGTTTGAGAAGGAGCAGGTCGAGGTTGACCTTGATTCTTCGCTTCATGATAGCGATCAACCCTTGAGAGACTGATTCAGACGATGAACAGACGATAGACCAAAGTTTATCGCTTTTCAATAAATCTTTATTGACAAACAATAATCTCCGCACTAGTCTGGGCTCGTCAATTACCGGAGCAGCGCTATGTTCACCTTGATTCCGATTGTGTTATTCGTCCTGTTCGCGCTCGCGATGACCTGGATCTGTTATCGACTGGGACAGACCAAGACGGAGAATCCCGGGCGAGCCGCCGCAATCGGCCTCGTCCTTTCGTTTGTGCCGCCGTTCGCGCTTGTTTATGTGCTGGTCCTGGTCCTCAAGGAGGAAGTCGGTATCGTATGATGCACCCGCGCCATATCACCCTTGCGCTCTTGTTGGTGCTGCCCGGCGTCTCGCTGGCAAAGTGCGACGACCTGGGTTCAAGGCTCGTGGAACTCGAAGTCACCTCGTGTTCCTGGACGGCGAGAGATGCGAACGGCTTGCCGCTGCTCAGCGCGCTGCAAGGCGCAATCATCGTCGCCCGGGTCACCTCCCAGATTCCGATACCGCCCGCGACCAGTGTCGAGGGCCAGTCGTTCACTATCGAACCGGTTTCGCCGCCCGAAGAACGCGAGTATTTCTACGTATCGAGCGGCGCCAGCACCTGCGATGAATTCGCGCCCGGCAAACACCTGGCCCTTCACGAATTCCCCGCGTGTTGTGACGTCTCCTACGCGCCCCTTGTCGACCCCAAGTGCTCGAGACTGGGAATCAACCATGTTCCGGGCTGGCTCCTCGAATACATGGCCGCGCGATCTGCGGGTGAAGGCACGGAGCAATAGCGTTGCTTCATGTCGCACTGCTACGGGGAATCAACGTGGGCGGCAAGAACTCCCTGCCCATGAAAGAGCTGGCGGCGATTCTCGAGAAGCTTGGCTTCACCAACGTTCGCACCTACATCCAGAGCGGTAACGTCGTCTTCGAGGCCTCTCACAAGGTCACTGCGAAGGACAGTGAACGCATCGTCGATGCGATCAATGCCGCGAAGGGCTTTGCACCACATACGCTGATCCTGACACAGGATTCATACCGCCGTGCCTTCGCAAGCAATCCTTTCCCGGTCGACGAAGGCAAGCATCTCCACTGCTTCTTCCTCGACCGTGCCCCCGCCCGGCCCGACGTCGATCGGTTAAACCGGCTCAAAGGCGAGTCCGAAGCATTCTTGCTGTCGGGCACCTTCTTCTATCTCTTTGCCCCGGATGGCATCGGCCGATCGAAGCTCGCACCCGCAGTCGAGTCCGCCCTGGGTGTACCGGCAACGGCCCGAAACTGGAACACCGTTCAGAAGTTGGCGTCGATGCTGGAAGGCGGCTAAAGTGGCAAACGACGTTCCCAACGAGACGATCCATGGCCGTCTACCTCATCGCACAGCTGACCATCCGCGATCGCGAACGCTATGCCGAGTACGGTGGCGGATTCATGGAGATATTCTCTCGCTACAACGGCAAATTGTTGTCAGTCGACGAGGCGCCGGAACAACTCGAAGGCGAGTGGCCATACACGCGAACGGTGCTGATCGAATTTCCTTCCGAAACTGAAGCCAGGCGTTGGTACGACTCCGAGGAGTATCAGGCATTGGCCCAACATCGACTGGCCGCATCGGATGCGAACATCGTCATGATCAAGGGCCTCGAAGAAAGAGGCCAGTAGCTCGCCCTTGCACGCTTCGCCAAAACTGAACGCCGTGACAGCTGACGCGATTCTCGTCCTGCACGCCGCCATCGCCCTCTTTGCCGTTATCGGCGGTGCGACCCTGCTGCTCGACTGGCGCTTCGCTTTCCTTCATTTGCCCATTGTGGCCTGGTCATCGCTCGTGAACCTGGCGCACTGGACTTGCCCGCTCACACCGCTGGAGCAGGAACTGAGACGAAGTGCCGGCCAGGCGTCGTTTGAAGGTGGATGGATACAGCACTACCTCGACCCACTCGTTCGTCCGCTGGGTATGCCGCGTCGGTTGGAACTCGTGGCCGGTACCTCTATAGTGCTCTGGAACGTACTGGTGTATGGCGTGATCTATGCGCTGTATGCTTCATCCTGAACCAGAGGTTCACCTATGCCTCGTATCACTGACGACGCTGTCCGGGCGGCATTCCAGGCATTTCCGGCGCGCGCCAGGAAACCCTTGATGCAGGTTCGCGACCTGATTTTCCGGGCCGCCAACCGAGATCCGCAGATCGGTGCCATCGAAGAGACACTCAAGTGGGGAGAACCCGCGTACCTGACAACATCCAGCAGGTCGGGCAGCACTATCCGGCTCGGTTACAAAGCACAGTCGCCCGATGAGTACGCGATCTTTTTCAATTGCCAGACGTCCCTGGTCGACACGTTCCGGTCGATCCATCCGGAACTGGATTACCAGGGCAACCGTGCCATCGTCCTGAAGATCGGTGACGACCTGCCAGTAGCTGCACTCATGCACTGTCTCGAACACGCGCTGACCTACCACCGAACGAAACGCAGTCGACCCGGGACTGCGAGTGGCTGAACCCATGAAAACCGAGTTCCGGCGTTGTCACGCCACAGACTACGATGAACTCGACGCATTGCTTGCCGCCGCATGGCAGGACCGTGCGCCGCGGCATCATGCCGGAATCGTCGCAACGAAAAACGAGGCGCCACCAACGCTTTCAGGTTGATC
>JAGRIN010000403.1 GCA_020443245.1 Pseudomonadales bacterium | reverse complement strand
TTGAATTCGAAGATCGTCCTCAGGAAATCCATGTGCGGCGCGAGGTCGCCGGCTTGAAGGTTCTTCCAGTCTTCGTCCTTGAACCGATCGTACACGCGTTTCAACTTGGTGGACGCACGCTGCATGTCGTCGTTGTCGCCGTTATGGAAGACGTAGAACTCGTCGGACGTCAGCAACTGCTCAAAAACGTGCTCGTCATTCTCCAGAATGTGCTCGACCCACAGATCCGCTTCGTCGATGAGCCTGCTCACGGCCGCTTCGTGTCGGCCGGCGCCGAAGCGAGCGTCGTCCTTGAACACGTCGCTTGCCTTAGGGTAACCAAAGAACTCGCGGAAGAACCGCAATTTGCGAATCGGCTGGTTGGTCACGCTCGCGTTGAGGTTCGCAGCCTGGATCCCTTCATCGATGATGGTCCACACGTCGCGTCGCTTGAGCATGCGCCGGACCTCGCGTTCGTAGTCGGCCCGCGTGTTGAGCCGATCCTCGTCAACCGCCTTGACCAGTTCCGCGTCCGGACTCGAATCGGTGATCGCATACGCCAGCGCGTAGCTTGCGTCACGCGGAGACATCATGCGTCGACCGAAGGCGTCCGCCTCGCCTGTGCCGAACTCGTTGCGGTACGCGAACTCGGTGTCCAGCACCAGCGACTCGATCAGCTTGGCGATGGCCTGCTGCATTTCGAGCTGGCTGAGGTACGAATTCATCAACGCGATGTTTTTCTTGAGTTCAAGTGGCGAGGGCTCGCGCTCGTAAACCTTCTGATAAAGTTCGACAATCAGTGCGCCGAGCTTTTCGTCGCTTCCGTCAGACGCGGCTTCGCGCTCCGCCTTGAACGACGCCTGCCAATCGGCCATGCACTTTTCGATGATTTGCAGGTACGTGTCGCCCGGCGCGCGGTTCTTCTTGATCGTCTCGACAATGACCGCCATCTCCGCGTCGTCCAGGGGCACAAATTGTGGCGTGCCAAAATCGCCCCCCTTGATCATCTTGTAAATCCCGGCCAAATCCCACTGGATGTAGAACAGCCGCAGCGTCGTGATCCGGTTCTCGATCCGGTAATCGGAGACCCCTTCGGTGAACCATTCACGCTCTGCCTTACGGATGATCTGGTTGTAATCTTCAAGGGTTGGAGTCGAGTACGTCTGGTATCGGCCGCCGTCTTCCGGCGCGACCTCGACAACGGTCAGCCCGCCACTGTCGTACGCAGCGATCGAGCGATAGACGGCTAGCCGGTCGACGGGATCAAGTCGCCCCAGCAGACCGAGGTTGCTCTCTCTCGCCTTAAGTCCGCCGTCCCTGTCGATCAGGGGCTCGGGTGCGGCGACGTCTGCCCGCACCAACTTCGGCAACAGCGTTTTGTGCTCGTCGCCGTAGAGGTCCTTGAGCAGGTGATCCATGTACGTGTAGGTGGAGAGGAACTGCTCGCGCGAACGCAGGACTTCGCGGTGCTCCAAATCCGTCTTCATCAGTGCAAACATCGCCGGATAGTGCGCTTTCATGGTCGCCTCGGACGACATATGCCCCGCGATCCGCTTGGCGTTGCCGAGCATCGTCAGCAGATGTCCGGCCGTGATCGCGTCGTGTCCCGAGTACCGCACGCCCACCACTTTTGGCAGCAGGAACGGGTTAGTGATCGTCCTGCGGAAGCTGTCGCCCCGCTCGGTCTTCGGGCTCCAATGCACCCCGCTGTCGCCCGCGACTTGGCGGCCGACCCCATAGATGGCGCGCGTCGGGTGGTAGTCGAGCAGGCGGTTCACCTTCTCGTTGAAGATGAACTCGCTGATCAGCCAGCGGCGGTCGGTCGTGTAACCCGGAAGATCGGCGTACTTGCCGGAAAAGAGATCTTCGTGATCGACCACGTTGCCGTATTCAAACCGCAGAAGCTTCTCCGCGAGCGCCTGCGCCGCTTCGCCGGTAAGTTGGCTGTCGAGCCATTGCATCAGGATTTTGCGCTCGGCGTCGCTGGGCTGTTTCGCCTTTTCAGGCGGCATCTCGCCCAGTTGCACGCGCTGCTGAACGCTGGCGAAAAGCTCTTGCCGATCAACTGGGTCGATCGTCTCCAGCGCATCGAGTCGCACTTTGCCCTCTTGCTTGTCCGGGCCATGGCACGACCCGCAATAACGACCGAACACCTGCGTTGCCTGGTCTTCCAGCGCGGTTGGGTCCAATTCTGTTTCCGCCGGCTTCGCCTGTTCTTGCTCAGCCTCTAAGGGCGCTGCTTGGGCAGCCGCTTGCACCAAAAAAACCGACCGTATGGCCAAGACCCCGCACAAAACCGCCGCATTGCTTGTCCACTTCATGTGAGCCCTAACAGAATTCGCGTTTCGACCGACGCCGCACCATCATACCCGAACAGGCCGTCGATTGCTTTGTCGATCATCTGCACCGTCGCCGCAGCATGCCGAGGAGCCCCAGAATACGACGTGCGCTCCACTGTGCGATTGGGCCGGACTCGGGACATGAGACGTCCGAGTAGGGACATGCCGCGTACGCAGTGAAAAACCGGGGCTGCGCAGGCGCAATAAGAGCAAGGCGGGACGACATGTTAAAATGCCGCGGAAATCGCTCCAGTTGAGCTAATGAACTCGAAATGCCGCACCGGTCGAGTGCGACGCCCGATGGGTGGCTGTGCATTCGCAAAATCAGGGGCGGCGCCTTCTCTATTGCCGGTGGCATATGTTTCCGATGGCAACTAGAATCGTGTGGAAGTGGGGCGATTGAAGAATTTGATCAAGACACTGAGAGGAATTCACAATGGCATCCATGACTATCAAAAGCACGCTCGTCGGATTGGCGTTGTT
>JAGRIN010000402.1 GCA_020443245.1 Pseudomonadales bacterium | reverse complement strand
CATCCGGGAATGCATCGATTGGTATTGAGACCACGGCTCTGTAGCCGAGGAATGCGACAACGACGAACAGGACAATCACCAGGAACTTGTATCGAAGAGAGAGATCGACAATTTTTTCCAACATTGCTGTTCCCCCTAGTGTCCGTGACCTTCGCCGAGCGAAGCCTTCAACTTCAGCGACTTGACCTCGAATACACCGCGCGCCACGACCACATCACCGTCCACCACGCCCGACCGCACGATCGTCCAGTCTCCGACTTGATCCCCGATTTCGACAGCCCGCGGCGCATACCGACCCGGACCAGCCCTGAGAAACACGGTGGGCCGGCCGTCCAGCAAAGTGATCGCAGCGGCAGGAACCGACAGCACAGGGGCAGTGCTCCCATGTGCGACTTCGACCTCGACAAACTGTCCTGCATGCAGGCGATCGTCCGGGTTAGCCACCTCCAGCCTGATCGAGGATGTCCGCGTCTTCTCACTCTGCTTGTGAAGACGCTGCACGACCGTGCCCGGCATCCATGCCCCACCGACAACGTGGATTCGCGCATCTGCGCCTTTGCTGACGTCCGCCAACGTTGCCGAATCGGCCCTGGCTTCCACCCACACGTGAGACTCATCACTGATATCGAAGAGGACCCTGCCGGGTTGCACGAACTCACCGATCACGAACTCATCAGCCAATACCGTCCCACTCCCGTTCGCGACAAGATCGAACCTCCCTATCGCGTCGGCGGGGTCTCCATCCCGGACCAGTCTCTCGATCGCCGGTTCAGTCATGCCAAACGCCAGGGCACGTGCCCGGGCTTGTTGTTCGGCGACCCTTGCCTCAGCAAAGCGCCGCGCTGATACCGCGCGCTCCCCAAGCGACTGCACGCGCTGCCACTCGAGACCGGCAGTGACCAGTTCGCCCTGCGCCTCGGCCATTGCCACGCTCGATAGCGTTACGAGTCGATCACCCTCTGCGACGGCGTCACCCAGACGCGCGTGACGCGCGACAACCTGAGCGGGGATACGCGGTGTCACCTTCCAGGAGCGGTAGGCATTCTCTTTCACTTCACCGGGCACGCGAACGTATGCTTCAAGCGATCGACGTGTAATCACCGTTGTTTCAATGTGTGCTTGTTCGTCACGTTCATCGATTGTGACGTAAGTGTCCGGCGCATCATGTCGGTCCTGTTCTTCACCCTCGGCGGGGCGAGCGAGGCCCGTCAGGACCAGCACGCTCACAATCAATCCGTGCCCGAAGCGGCACCGTGTGCTCTCAGTTTTCATTCTGCTTACCTTCATTGATCCAGTTTTCCATCGAGCCCGATGTAACGAGCCACTGCGACCATGCCTGCCATGTCGATTGTTCAAGGCGGCGCGCACGCGCGCGCACATCGATCGTCTTCTCGGCCTGAACCAGGTAATCGGTCGTGCTCATGTCTCCTGACGCCCAGAGGTTGCGAAGGGTTTCGACTTGCCGGTCGAGGCTGGGCTGGCCGGAACCCAACCACGTGGTCCACGCATCGCGTAACGCTTCATATCGTGTGCGTATCGCTGCCAGGTCTGTCGTGGCAGCAATCACGGCGTCGTCGAATCGACGTGCAGCAACGACTGCCCTGGCCTGCGCGGCGTCGACTTCCCCGTTGTAGTTGTTCAGCACGTTGAGCGGTATCGAAACCGTCAATCCCACGAGCGATTGGCCGGACTCACGCCCACCTGTCAGTGAGACGGTGGGGTCTGCCTGACGAGCACGCTTTGTCTCACGAACACGCGCCTGTGCGGCAAGCAACTCGCCTCGCATACGAGCGACCAAAGGAATCTCTACAAGCGACGTGTCGACATTGTCGTCAATCTGCGGCGGCAATCCTGTGATAGATGGCCATTCAGACCGCTGCACACCCGGTGCAACACGGATCACCTTCTGGGCTGCTTCTTCGAGGGCAACGGCTGTTGCGGCACGATCGATCCGTGCATTGGCGAGGGACAGTGCGGCGAAGTCCCGCTCCACACCGCTGAGATCACCCGCACGAAGTCGCCGCCCTGCGAGCTCGTCGAACTGGTCGATAATCTCCAGCTTGCGCGCGGCCAGACGATCCAGCGCGACGGCTGCACTCCACTCGGCCAAAGCCGATACCAACTCTCCGGCTACTGCCTGGCGAACCAAAACGCGTTGCCAATTCGCAACATCGAGTTCCGCCAGCGCTACCGACGTTTTCGCCTCGCGCTTGCCGCGCCAGTCCAGCGTCTGGCTCAGCGTCACCGTTCGTGCGTTACCGTCCGAGCTTTCGATTCCGGCGGAAAGTGCCGGATTGTAGGCAGGTCGATCCGCAGCTTCACCGAACGCCGACGCGGCTCGTTGCGAGGCATTCGCCGCGCGAACGCGCGGATTCTCCTCCAATACTCTTTGAACGAATTGTTTGATTCCAGCCTGTGTCGGCAGCGACTCCGCGTTCGACGCGAGCGAGCAGAGACAGGCCAGAAGGCCTATGACGCACTTCATACATATTTTCCTGAATTTCAAGTCAGCAGGAGCGGTGGCCGCGTCTCCACGACGACCGGCAGGTTCGACTCGGGGTCAGGACATCGGGGGTGGTGTGGGAGGTGCTTCCGCCTGACCGATACCGGCCAGGCAAAGGCGACCGTTAAAGCGTTGCGGGAGGGATGAATAAATTTGCTGCGCGCAGGACATGAGACTCACGCCATGTGCGTGGCAGCAGTGTTCACAATGCGAAGAGCCTTCTGAATCTTCCGCCATGGCCGCGTGCTGGTGCACCGTCTCGACAAGCGTTGCGCGATCGCGATGAGGATGTCCTACCTTGACGCTGTCTGCGGCCCC
>JAGRIN010000401.1 GCA_020443245.1 Pseudomonadales bacterium | reverse complement strand
CCCACCGCCGCACAGGGCCTCTCGCGAGCCACGTGCACGCGGCGGCGACAAGCGCCGGAGGCGCCGGTAAATGACAGAAGATGCCCGGACGCCGCCACTTCTGACGTCGCAGGAAATATCGCGCCTCGCGGAAACCGTCAATGTCCACCAGTTCAACGAGAACGCGGTGCGACATACGAAGTCGCTTTCAGACCGGCTGGGGCTCACTCAGATCGGCGTTCACCTTGTGCGCGTCGAGAAGGGCCACGACTCGACCCAGTTTCACTTCCATCACGTGGACGAGGAATTCATCTACGTTCTCTCGGGCCGCGGTATCGCGGAAATCGGCAGCGAACGCATCGAAGTCGGTCCCGGGGATTTCATGGGCTTCGCGCAACATTCGGTGCCACACAACCTGCACAATCCGTTCGACGAAGACCTGGTCTACCTGATGGGCGGCAACCGCAGTCCGATCGACGTGTGCGACTATCCGAAGATCAATCGCCGCATGTACCGGGTCGATGGCAACAAGGAATATGTTGACTTCGAAAATCTCAAAGCCGTGCCGAAATCGCGTTGACGTTGGCGCGGCCGCCGGCGTGCTCATCGCCCTCCTGCTGATCGCCGGCTGCGAAACCACGCTCGCCCCCGAAACCGAGCAGGCACAGATCGGCGTCGTGGTGAACACTGTGGGTTCGCCCGCCATCATCCGGCACAACCAGGATTACATTATCGACCTCCAGTCCAAAATCTACGAGGGCGACATCCTCCAGACTAACGATGCCTCAAGGGCGCAGTTACAGATGATCGACGGCTCCGAGTTGTCGGTCGGCCCGGGTTCGCACATTCTCTTTCAGTCCTGGACCGCGGCGGGTCGCGGCGAACGCACGGTACCGCGCATGACACTGAATACCGGGTCGATCCGCGTGGACTCTCGCGGCTCGCGGGAAGCGGCACGATCGACGATCGAACTGCGAACCCCGCTTGCGATCATCACCGCACGCGCAAGTGACTTCTGGAGCGGGTTCCTTTTTGGCAACAGTACGCTGGACATCAACCTCATCAGCGGCGACGCAGTGAACGTTTCGAACGACCACGGCAGCGTATCCATCGCACTGCCGGGAGAAGGCACGACGATACTGGGAGGCACCGGGCCACAACCGGCCAACACCTGGACGCCAAGGAAGCAGGCTCGCGCGATCGAGGAGACCATTATCCGCGAGCGGAGTGTGCCGTGATCTATCGCTACTTCTCCGTTGCCTGCGGCGCCATCCTCGTCGTGCTCGGCTTCCAGGTCCCTTCGTTCGTCACGCAGTACGAGGCGCGGATCAGCGCGCACCTCGCAGAAGTCTCGCGCAGCCTCTCGGGGTTCCAGGCCATCGCCGACAAGTACACCGGTGGTTCGATCGATGCACTCGTCGAAAAGCACCTCGTCTCCGGGGACGACGCCTTTCGTGACGAGGGAGCGGTCCTGGCGTCGCTCGTCGCACGACGTCGACACCTTACAGAAGAGCTGGCGCAACTCGACACCAGCCTTGGCGGCCAGGTGCTGTACCTTGTCACGCAAGGCGATCGCGATCTCGTTCGCGAAAACGCGAGGGAATTCACCTGGACCGTGAACATCAGCGAGGACGCCGTCGTCTGTGGCAGCGCGTCGCTGATTGCCGGCATCGCACTCATCGATATCCTCCGGGGGCTGTTTCGCCTCATCATCGCTGCCCTGCGTCGTCAACGTACCGCGTAAGCGCTACGGGCGCTTCATTGTGATGCGCTCGCGCGCGCCGATGCATCACCGGAATGCATGACCACGTTCGCCTGAATCCTCATCCATAGCCAAAATCCCCGCATTTCAGTTAGTTAGAGAATTGGCATCAACATTGCTCTTACTCATGTCAGGAATTCGCACCACTGAGGTCAGGCAACATGGAGAATGCAATCGCAGCGACTGAGGCACCGGTCTACGGCGGCCCACATCCCTGGCAGGTTCGACCCTGGGCGAAGCAGGTGCGCAAACTCATGCGACACCGCGAGTACACGCGTTGGGTCGATGCCTATTGCACGCCCCTTACCGTAACCGGCGCAGAACGACTGGCGGGGCTCACTGGACCTGCGATCTTCATCGCCAATCATCAGAGCCATATGGACACGCCGGTCATCGTCGAGTCCCTGCCGGACAGCATCCGGGACAACCTGCTCTTCGGCGCGGCAGCGGACCGCTGGTTCGTCAAGGGCAAGAAAAAGCTGATCCTGCAGCCCTGGTACCAATCACTGGTGATGGGCAACTTCCCCATCGTCCGGGGCGGCGGCTCAAGGACTCTGGACTATGCGCGATGGCTTCTGGACCAGGGCAGTCACATCTGCATCTTCCCGGAAGGAACCCGGGCGACGACATCCGAACTCGGCCAGTTTCGTCATGGCGTAACGCTCCTCGCCCGCGCGGCCCGCCTGCCGGTTGTGCCGATCGTGCTGAAGGGCCTGCGCGAGATGCGACCGAAGGGAAGCAGGACCGTTACACCCGGCCCCGCCAGCGCAACGATCCTCGAGCCCATCTACCTGTCGGAGGACCTCTCGGTCGAAGCGTCGACCGCGCTGTTGCGCGATGCGATGAACAAGGAATTCGGACAAACGATCAAACCCAATCCACCAGCCCAAGAGGAGGACGCACACTACGTAAAAGCAAAAGCTGCATAAAACCTGTCAAAGAACCGGGCGGCGGCTTCGGTCGTCGCCTCTTTGACCGCCCTCCCCCGGATTGAATCGTCAGTCCCAGCGCATCGAAAGCAGGTGATTCTTCAAGCTCATGGCTGTGGGGAACTTCCGCAATATCAGGCTACGCTTCAAGTCA
>JAGRIN010000400.1 GCA_020443245.1 Pseudomonadales bacterium | reverse complement strand
CCCCCGCTCCCAGGACACCGCCGACCAGCTTCCGCCGGTTCGTTCCTCTGGCAAGTGATCGTGTCAGCGCGTCGAATCGTCGGTCGTCCATGAAAATTCCCCTCGGCCGCGAGTGCAACGTCGAGACCCGTCTTAGTTACTTTCCGATTGCTAAGGAATGATAGCAACCCGAGGATAGCTCGCGATCCGGCCGATCCGCCGGCGTCTTCTCTACTGGAAGAGCTTGCCGTCGAAACGCGGATGCACATGTCGAAGAGGTCGGCGGACTGGCCACGGCGTTCGGCACGTTCCTGCTGGACGCCCTCTATGAGACAGACAAGGCTTGGGAGCAGCTCCCAACCCCTGCCATCTCATGCACTCCGAAACACCTCAATGACGGTCGAAACTGCCGATGTGATGGAGAGGCAGCGCGCGTCTATCACATTGCAGCCATCAGAACAGCAGTTCGCGGAAGAGCGCCATCGGCCCGGAACGCCCCGGCAAATGAGCCGGACGGTACGCAGCAGCTTTGATCCTCCCAGCACACGCCCTCACCACCAGCGCCTCGCGCGCGCGACGCACGAGGCGCCGCGACGGTCGCTTCGGTGTAGACGGCACAGGCGCCGTCCGTGGCGTCTGTCAAGACCAGCGCAAGCCGATCGATCCGGTCGCTTAGGCGTTACAGTTCTGCACGCACTGGCACATACGGGGAGAATCCCAAGTGCAGGAATAGTTCGCCGGACATTCATCGTCAGAGCAACACTCACCGGGTGTGCACAAGCCGTCGCACAATACCAATCCGAATGAGCAGCACACTTCTTCGTCATAGCACGTGCCGTAGCAACAGGCGCCGTCGCAGCATTCACCCTCGGGCGGGCAGCAGTCTGGACCGCAACGCTCGTAGGCCTCCGGGCATGCACACTCGGAACCATTCCACGTCTGAACGCCGGGGCAACTCACCGGCTTGGCCGTCACCAACACGGGCCTGCGAGCGGCGCCGGCGTCGCCGATGGACGCCATGGTCCCTGTGCCAAATGCAATGAGCCCGGCCACAACCGTTCGACGATTCGATCGCCTTGCCAGGGAACGCGTAAACGCATCGAATCGGCGGTCGTCCATGATCTCACCTGTCTTGCGTTGCGGATGCAATTCGCCTCGGTATGCGAGATTTCCGGATTCAACATTATATCAACTTGGAAGCCGCATGGACCGACGGGACGAACCGATCTCGAACGGGTACGCGTTGGAGCAGACCCCGCGAGCAACCCGCTCCGCCGTCGCAGCGCCGGTTGTCGCTGTCTGTTCGTCGTCCGGTGCCGGTCGCTATGCCCAGGATTGTTGGGCTTTGCCGAGGTTCCACTTGTCGAATCCTGTTCCGCGCGGGGGCCTGTGCTACGCCTGAATCAGCGCATACGTGAGGAGCGTGACGCGCTCGAATCAGGTACATCAGGTACCGACCGCGTTTTGATGCGCACTCAGCATGAGGAGATTTCGCAATGGATATCCAGCAGACGCTCATCCCGGGAGCCGATGTCTTCAGTGCAGACGGAGAAAAGCTCGGCACGATGGTAAGCGCCAGCGGGGCGTACATCGTGGTCGAAAAGGGGTTCTTTCTCCCGAAGGATTACTACATCCCCGTCGGCGCGATCACAGAGACCAACGAAAACGCGGTGTATCTCTCCGTCACTAAAGACGAAGCGCTCGACCAGCATTGGGACCGGTTGCCCGAGGATTCAGGACAGCCGGTTGGGGACTAGCGTGGACGCATTCAGTCCAACAATGACGTCCATACGTCAGTGAGCGAAGTTCACGAGCCTTCTTCGAACTGGCAAGCGCGGCCACCGGACCGGGCACTTTGCCCGGTCCGGTGTTTCGTCGACGGCCCGCGTCAGCCGCCCGTAATCGACGCGCCGCCTGTTCTCGTTTCCTCCGCGGTCACGGCAAACCCCTGGCCAAGCTGACAGGAGGTGGTGCAGACCGGAGTCTCGCAACAGTTCGCGATGACACAAACACCGCCCTCGCCGCAGTCGGCGTTGCTTTCACAGGCAATGACTTCATCGCATGGACGGTTCTGGATACAGATTGGGGTGTACTCCGTGTCGCAAAGGGTGGCGCACTCGAGGTGAGACACGGCTCCTCCGCATGGAGCAAAGTTTCCGCAGTACGTACATTCCTGACAGACATTTTGATCGTTGCAGACGAGTCCGCTGGGACACGGACACGTTCCCCCACAGCCATCGTCACCACAATAGCTACCGTCGCAAAGCGGCGTACAGCAGATCTCCTCGCTGGTGCACACACCGAAACAACATGCGTTGTCACAGCATTCGGCCTGACCTATTGGGCAACAGTCTGGCCCGCACCGCGTATGACCGGCAGGGCAGACGCACGCAGTTCCGTCCCATGTCTGCGCGCCGGGGCACGACACCGGCTTTGGCGTTGGCGTGGGGCGAGTGGCGGCATCGACCGAGGATGCGGTGCGAGCGGCAAAGAGCGCGCCGCCAAGACCAAGCATGCCCTTGAGTACCTGGCGGCGATTCTGGGCGGATGCGATGGAGCGAGTGAAGGAGTCGAATCGGCGATCGTCCATGATTCCTCCGTCCCTTTTTATCAACGAAATCGTTCGCTGACGAATTTGCTTTCAGATTAACCACCCAACCCAAGACGACGCAACCGCGGATTCCATCCGAAACAGCATCTATGCCCAGAATTCTGCCGAGAAACAACGTGTGTTGCAGAGAGCTGGCGTCGGATGGCCGCGCCCGAGATCGTCGAGTTTCGAGCTGCTAGGCGCCGTTTGTCCTGACCAGCTTGACCATCGACGCGTTTTGTAACATCATAAGTTACATGA
>JAGRIN010000399.1 GCA_020443245.1 Pseudomonadales bacterium | reverse complement strand
TGGCCCGGTCCCGTCACATCCCTGTGCCTATCGCCTCCAGAGGCAACACCCGGACCCATCGCGAACATGCTGCGAGGCAGAACCACTACCAACCGCGAAAGCGCTTATCGATTTACGCAAAAGGCGTAGCGGAGCGGGTGGGACCCCTCCTGCAACACTCAGGCCGCGAAGCCGATACCGTAGTGAGACCCGCAGGGGCTCACGGAGGGGTTTGAGGGAAGTCCGGAGGACCGAGCGGCCGTTGCAGGAGTACCCACCCCGATCCGTGGAGCCGTCTGCAAGGTTGGGACGGCGCTCATACGAGAGAGCACTGATTGGGCGGGGGCGCGCCGGGGGAAACAACCCGCGTAGGGATTTGAGAGAAGTGCGGAGTACGGGGACGCCGAGGTCCTTCAACTCCGCGCTGACGCGCTCCATTCAGGACGACGGGGGTCAAGCAACGTTGTGAGGTCCTTCGGCTCCGCGCCAGGGCGCACCGCTCAGGATGACGGGTCGGTGTGAGCTCGCGGCAGCGAGCTCAGCCGCCGAAATCGTCGAGGAAGATGTTGTCGCGTTCGACGCCGAGGTCTTCGAGCATGGAGATCACGGCCGCGTTCATCATGGGCGGACCACACATGTAGTATTCGCAGTCTTCCGGCGCGGGGTGATCTTTCAGGTAGTTCTCGTACAGCACGTTGTGGATGAAGCCCGTGTAGCCGGTCCACCCCTCGATGTTCTGGTCAGAGAGCGCGACGTGCCAGGTGAAGTTGTCATGCTCTTCGGCAAGTTTGTCGAACTCGTCGACATAGAACAACTCACGCTGGTTACGGCCACCGTACCAGAACGTCATCTTGCGGTTGGTATGGATACGCAGGAGCTGGTCGAAAATGTGGGCGCGCATCGGCGCCATGCCGGCACCACCACCGATGAACACCATCTCTGCATCAGTATCCTTCGCGAAGAACTCACCGAACGGACCGAAGATCGTGACCTTGTCGCCCGGCTTCATCGTGAACAAGTAAGAAGACATCTTGCCGGCAGGATAGTCCGTGCCGGGAGGCGGTGACGCGATACGGATGTTGAACTTCATGATCCCCTTCTCTTCGGGGTAGTTCGCCATCGAGTAAGCACGGATCGTCGTCTCGTCGACCTTCGACTTGTTTTCGAAGACCTTGAAGCGTTCCCAGTCGCCGCGGTACTCCTCGGCTACATCGATTTCCTTGTAGTCCATCTCGTAAGGCGGAATCTCGAACTGTACATAGCCGCCGGCGCGGAAGTCGACTTCCTCGCCTTCCGGCAAACGCAGCACCAGTTCCTTGATGAAGGTTGCAACGTTGTCGTTGGAGATCACTTCGCATTCCCAGCGCTTCACGCCGAAGAACTCCGCCGGCACTTCGATCTTCATGTCCTGCTTGACCGCGGTCTGGCAGGAAAGACGCCAACCGTCCCGTGCCTCACCGCGCGTGAAATGACCCGCCTCGGTGGACAGCATCGATCCGCCGCCCTCGATCACGCGACACCGGCACTGGCCGCAGGTACCACCACCGCCGCACGCGGACGACAGGAAGATGCCCTGGTCGGCGAGCGTCGTCAGGAGCTTGCCGCCGGACTTGGTCTGAATCGACTTCTCGGGATCGCCGTTGATCTCGATGGTGATCTCGCCGGTCGACACCAACTGCTTTCTTGCGGCCAGGATGATGAACACGAGCAGCATGATCACCGTGGTGAACATGGAGACGCCGATGATGATTTCAGTAAGCATACCGTCTAATCCGAAATCCTAGAGTGAAATGCCTGCGAACGACATGAAGCCGAGAGACATCAGGCCCACTGTGATGAATGTAATGCCGAGACCACGCAGGCCCGCGGGCACATCGCTGTACTTCAGCTTTTCGCGCACGCCGGCGAGCATGACAATCGCAATTGCCCAGCCGAGACCGGAACCGACGCCGTAAACGGCGCTCTCGGGGAAGTTGTAGTCGCGGTTCACCATGAAGAGCGAGCCGCCCATGATCGCGCAGTTCACCGTGATGAGCGGCAGGAACACGCCCAGTGCGTTGTAGAGCGTCGGCACGAACTTGTCGAGGAACATCTCCATGATCTGCACGATGGCCGCGATCACGCCGATGTAGGACAAAAAGCCGAGAAAGCTGAGGTCCATGTCCGGCAGGCCCGCCCAGGCCAGCGCGCCGTCCTTCAGCAGGAACTGGAAGATCAGGTTGTTGACCGGCACCGTCACCGACTGCACGACCACGACGGCGATGCCGAGACCGATCGCCGTCTCGATCTTCTTCGAGATCGCGATGAACGTGCACATCCCGAGGAAGAATGCGAGCGCCATGTTCTCGATGAACACGGCCTTGATGAAGAGACTGAGGTAATACTCCATGATACGTCTCCGTTACATTGCCCGTGTGAGCGCAGTGTGGCCGCCGATTTCGTACTCGGGCTCTTCGACCTGCTCTGTTTTCCAGGAACGCAGTGCCCAGATCAGAAGGCCGATGATGAAGAAGGCCGAAGGCGGCAACAGCAAGAGGCCCATCGGCGTGTACCAGCCGCCATCCGTCACGAGCGGAATCACCTGGAAACCGAACAGGCTGCCGGAACCGAAGAGTTCGCGAATCGTCGCGACGACCATCAGCACCAGGCTGTAACCCAGGCCATTACCGATACCGTCGAGGAAGCTGATGCCCGGTGGATTGGCCATGGCGAACGCTTCGGCGCGCCCCATGACGATACAGTTGGTGATGATCAGGCCGACGAACACCGTAAGCTGTTTCGAGATGCTGAACGCGACCGCGGCCAGGATCTGGTCAACCACGATGACCAGCGACGCGATGATCGTCATCTGC
>JAGRIN010000003.1 GCA_020443245.1 Pseudomonadales bacterium | reverse complement strand
TCCCGCGCGAGTGCAATGTGCGCGGTCCGCGCACCCGGATCCTGGTTGTGGGCAGCCTCGAGCCGCGCAATCTCCTCAGGGTCCAGGAACGTGAAGATTTTCACGTAACGGATGACATCGGCATCCATCGAGTTTCGCCAGAACTGGTAGAACGCGTAGGGCGATGTACGCGCGGCATCCAACCACACCGCATTGCCCATGCTCTTGCCGAACTTGACGCCGTCTGCGGTGGTGATCAGGGGGTAAGTGATCGCATACGCCTGCTTGCCTTCCATCCGGCGAATGAGATCCATGCCGCTCGTGATATTGCCCCACTGGTCGCTGCCGCCCATCTGGATGGTGCAGTCGTACCGACGATTCAGCACCACGAAGTCGTAAGACTGCAGGATCGCATAACTGAACTCGGTATAACTGATGCCGCTGGCCTCGTCTTCGAGCCGTCGCTTGACGGTCTCCTTCGCGATCATCGCGTTGATGGAGAAGTGCTTGCCGATGTCACGCAGGAAGTCGATGACCCGGAGGTCTTCGGTCCATTCGGCGTTGTCGACGACGATTGCAGAATTCTCGCCGCAATCGAAGTCGAGATAGGCCTCGGCCTGGGAACGGATGCGCTCCACGTATGCCCGCACTTCGCCTGCGTCCTTGAGTTCACGCTCACTCGACCGGCCGCCCGGGTCACCGATCATGCCCGTCGCACCCCCCACCAGGAGAATCGGCCGGTGGCCGGCCAACTGGAATCGACGCAGTGCCAGCAAGGGGACCAGGTTACCGATGTGAAGGCTGTCCGCCGTCGGGTCGAAACCGCAATAGACGGTACGCATCGCCGCAGAGAGGTGAGCGGTCAACTCCTGCTCGTTACTGACCTGCGCGACCAGCCCAAGCCGGTGTAATTGATTAATGAGATCGGCACTACTCACCACATATCATCCTGTCGCCATTTGGCCCGCATACGTCGGGTCGATCGTAGGGATTGGCCCACGTTCCGGTACGCTTGGCGGTCCGCGCCGCCGCGACCTCGCGGGAGGCGCAAAAATACAGGAACAACAGATAAATTCAAGGCTCGCGGACAGGGAGTTGCCCGGAGCACGAAATTCAAGGATGATCGCCAATGGAAGCCCATTCCGTACCCCCCTTCGAAGCGCTTCAGGCCAATGGTTGGTCGTGCCTTGCACAATCTTCCATTAAAGCCATGTTTTTTATATAGTTAGCAAGGCTTTATCACAATCTACAATAATTTCAGAACGTAGATACCTGCTTTCATGGAAACCTATCCGAAATCACACCTGAAGGCTGCCGCCGTAATCGGTATCGCATTCGCGATCATTTTTGCCGCCCTGCCGTCCCGGGAGAGCCCGAGGATGACCCGGGTGCCGGTATCGCTGTCCATCACCGAATCCGAAACACGAACCCCGGAACCGGACGCCGAAGCGGAAGTCGCTGTCGACGACCTCGATATCGACCTGGAACCGACACATCTCGTCTCCTACAAGATTCGTGTCGGCGACAACCTCTCCAGCCTTTTTGCCCGCGCCGGACTGACCGCGCAAGAACTTCACGGCATCATGTCGCTCGGGCCCGAAGTGGCCCAACTCCGCCGCATCATGCCCGGCAAGTCACTCGAGATCGAATTGAATCCCCAGGGCGAGTTCGTATCGCTGCGTTACGAAGAAGACCAGATGAACGCGCTCGTGGTGAAAAAGTCCGGCGACGAGTACGTGGTGGTCCAGGATGTAAGCAAGCCTGAAGTGCTCATCTCGTACGCAACTGCCACCATTTCCGACGCTGCCCCCTCGCTCTACCAGGCGGGCAAGGCTGCCGGACTGTCTGACAACGTCATCATGAAGCTGTCGTACATCTTCCAGTGGGACATCAGCTTTGCGCTCGACTTGCGGCAAGGCGATTCGTTCGCGCTGATGTATGAGGACATTTACGTCGAGGGAGACAAGGTCAAGGAGGGCGACATCGTCGCGGCCCAGTTCACCAACATGGGCAAGACCTATACGGCCGTGCTCTACGACGACGGGAACGGTCACAAGAACTACTTCGCACCCGATGGCAGCAGTATGCGCAAGGCATTCCTGCGGGACCCGGTGCACTTCAAGTACGTGAGTTCCAAGTTCGACCTGCACCGACTGCATCCGATCCACAATCGCGTCATGCCGCATCGTGGTATCGACTACGCGGCAAAGAAAGGGACGCCGGTGCTAGCGTCGGGTGACGGCAAGGTGACCATCGCGCGCAACAACAGTGCCTCGGGCAACTACATCGTCATCCAGCACGGCGAACAGTACACGACCAAATACCTGCACCTGTCCGCTTTCGCCAAGGGCATCCGTCCAGGTCGCTCTGTGAAACAAGGACAAGTGATTGGATATGTCGGCGCAACCGGATGGGCAACGGCGCCGCACCTGCACTATGAGTTTCTCGTCAACGGCGTGCATCGCAATCCACGAACGGTGGAATTGCCGCAAGCAGACCCGATCGCGAAACCTGAATTCCCCAAATTCGCAGCAGCCACCGCGCCGCTCCTCACGAAACTCAGTTCAATCGTTGGGGATACCAGCTACGCGTATGCGACGCAAGCGGGCGAAGGCGGCAAGTAAGCGGGACTACATCGCAAACGAATTGCCGCAACCACAAGTGGTCGTGGCATTCGGGTTGGTCACAATGAACCGCGAACCCTGCAGGTCTTCCTTGAAGTCGATCTCGGCGCCGACCAGGTACTGGTATGAGAGCGAATCCACAACGAGGTTGACGCCGTCTCGCTCGATGGTTGTATCGTCGTCCTCGAGATCCTCGTCGAAGGTAAAGCCGTACTCGAATCCCGAACAGCCGCCGCCAGTGACGAATACGCGCAGGTTCAGGCCCTCATTGCCTTCTTCGGCAATCAGCCGCTTCACCTTGCGCGCGGCGGACTCGGTGAATGTCATGGATACAGGGTTCTGCGCCGTCGGCATATCGCTCATGGTCACTTCCGGTTAACGCACACTACTCAATAAATTATGGGGCCGAATCGGCCAAAATCAATCCTTCTCAGGCGGTTCCGGTTTGCACGGCCGATACCGGCCCTGCGGACTTGGCACCCACCTGGCGATCCCGCGACGTATCCTCTTTCACCGCGCGGTGGCTGCCGGTGTCCTGGGACACATCCTTGCCCGGTTTGACATGGATCAGGTTGCCGTCGACACGACTGCCCATCACCATTTCGATCAGGTTGTAGTAGACGTTGCCCTTCACTTCGGCCCGTGCCGCGAGTTCGATGTGCTTGTCGGAATAGATATCGCCAAAGACCTTGCCGTTGACAATGACTTTGGGCGCGCGGATCTCACCCTTCACGCGTCCCTTCTCGCTGATGGTCACTACCGCCTTCGATCCCTCGCGCGCATAGACGTTGCCCTTGACTGTCCCGTTGACGAGGAGCTGGTCGCTGAACAGCACGTCGCCGGTCAGTTCACAGTTGTTCGCCACCAGGGTGATGCCTGCCTCGGACTTGTTCCTGCTTCCAAACATGGCGTTTATCCCCCACCCGTCTGCCATTGAAATTTACGTTCGAGACGCTGGCCGCCACCGGACGCCTGTGCGACCACGCTGACCTCCCGCGGCACGAAGCCTGCGGGCACGGTCAATTCTCCGTCGATGTTCTGGAAGTACCTGAACCGGAACTTGATGCTGTTGCTCGCATCGCTGATCTGGTCGAGCGGCAAGGTCTTTTCGACCTCATCCTGTACGCCAATGACACTGATCTGCACGCCGCCCTGGATGTAGTCGTGCTTGTCGACGACCTGGGTCAGGAGCAGGCTGTATCGGTATCGGTCGGGTTCTCCCGCTTTCTTCAAATCGAGCCGCTCGATGCGGAGGCCCTTGTCCTCAACATTCGGCAGCATGATTCCCTTATAGAACCTGATCTCCTCATTGAGTTCGGCAATCTGGCTCTGGAGTGACTCAACGGTCTGGCGTACTTCCTCGTTGGCGCGGGAATCGATTTCGCCACCGACCTTGAGATCGGCAATTTCCTGGCGCTGGCGTTCAATGAGTTTGCGGCTGTCTTCGAGGTCTGCCTCGATGCGGTCCTTTTCCTTGACCACTTCGATCCGTGTCGCCATGCCTTCTTCCTTGCCCTGGCGCCAGGCGAGATAGGTCCCGGCCGCGAGCGCCACCAGGACGAGGAGGAATACCCCCACCCTGTACCAGGGACGGTGGGGCACAACCACCATCTGGTATTGCCTGGTCCCTTTGACTCGTGCCATCGAAGCCCATTCCGCAATTTCCGGACCGCCTAGCTTAACAGATATTGGAGCATTTCCACCTATCCTCCTGATTTTAAATGTCATATCCTGTGAAGTGAAATGGCCATTCGCAAGCTCCCGTCAGACTATTCGATCCGAGGTTTTCGGCGGCGCCTGGCCAACTTCGATTCAGTTCCACAATTTGCCCTGCTGGGCATCGTCTCGGGGCTCGTGACAGGCCTCGTCATCCTGGCCTTCCGCATACTGGTGGAACTGCCGCTGTCTTTGATCCTTGCGGATGATTTCGAGAACTTCGAAAGCCTCTCGCACTTCCACCTCCTCATGATGCCGATCGCGGGCGGCGTGGCGCTGGCCGTCATCCTGAACCTGGTCAAACCTGAAACCCGGCGCGTGGGCGTCGTGCACGTGCTGGAACGCCTCGCACGATTCCAGGGACACCTGCCGTGGCGCAACGCGCTGCTACAGTTCGTCGGCGGTGTCATCGCGCTGGGCACCGGTCACTCCGGCGGCCGGGAAGGTCCGGCCATTCACCTGGGTGCAGCCTGCAGCAGCCTCGTCGGGCAGGCGCTCAGCCTCCCGAACAACAGCATTCGGATCCTGGTGGGCTGCGGTGCCGCAGCGGCCATCTCTGCCTCGTTCAACACACCTATGGCCGGCGTGATCTTCTCCATGGAGGTGATCATCATGGAGTACACCATCGCGGGCTTCATCCCGGTCATCCTGGCCGCCGTGATCGCCACGTTGGTGAACCAGCCCGTCTATGGTTCGCTGACAGCGTTCGATGTGCCGCCGTCAGTCCACATGAAGTCATTCTGGGACCTGCCCTTCCTGCTCATCGAAGGCGCGGTGATCGGCGTGATTGCAGCCGTGTTCGTTCGCGCGATCAAGGTGATTTTCCAATACACACCTTCGACAACCTGGCTCCGGATGCTGATCGCCGGCGTGGTGACGGGGCTCGTGGCATTGGCGATGCCACAGATCCTCGGGCAAGGATACGACACGGTAAACCAGGCGCTTGCCGGTGAGTTGGCACTCACACTTATCCTTGCCGTCTGCGTCTTCAAACTCATTGCCAGCGCCACGACGGTCGCGCTCGGCGTCCCGGTCGGCGTCATCGGCCCCACCTTGTTTATCGGCGCGACCGCCGGTGGTGTCATCGGGTATGTGGGCGCTCACTTATTCCCTGAAACAGCGTCGACCCCCGCCTTCTATGTCATGCTCGGGATGGGCGCGATGATGGGTGCTGCCCTGCAGGCCCCGCTCGCCGCGCTCATGGCCGTGATGGAACTTACGCACAACCCCAATATCATCCTGCCGGCGATGCTAGTGATCATCGTGGCGAACATGACCGCGAGCCAGATATTCGGCGTCCGGTCCGTTTTCATTACGCAGATGGAAATCCTGGGACTCGAATTTCGCCAGAACCCCTTGTCGATGGCACTCAACCGGGCGTCTGTCGCCAGTATCATGACGCGCAGCTTCGACCGCACAAAGCGCGTGATCACCCGTGAACGCGCAGCCGAACTGCTCACCGATCGACCCGCATGGCTCCTCGTGGACGGAGAGAAAGGGCCATCGTTCATCCTCCGGGCGGAGGACCTTACGGCACACCTCGAGAAGTCCGAAGCCGAGGAGATCGATCTCCAGGAAATACCGGCCACCCGCAAGGATGTCACCTCGGTACTCCTGCAGGCCACGCTTGCCGAGGCGTTCGAAGCGCTACGTACCAAAGGTGTCCAGGCGGTCTACGTCAATCGCATCAGCGCCCCGATGATCGACTCCGTCGTGGGGATCGTGACCAAAGAAGACATCGAGTCCTACTACCAGAGCTGACAGCCGCAGCAAAGAGCCATGTTGCAGTGCAGCGTTTGAATTAGGCCGCGATGAATGTTTGAATTCCCACCCCATCCCCAACCAAACGAACATGTCACGATCTGAGACCCTTTTCGAAGAGGCCCGGGAAATACTGCCCGGCGGCGTCAATTCTCCGGTTCGCGCATTCAAGCGCGTTGGCGGCCACCCGCTGTTTATCAAGCGCGGCGAGGGCGCGTACCTTATCGACGAAGACGACCGGCGATATATCGACTACGTCGGCTCATGGGGCCCGATGGTCGTGGGGCACGCGCATCCCGAGGTCACGCGGCAGGTCACCGCCGCCATCCAGAACGGTCTCAGCTTCGGCGCGCCCACCGAGATCGAGACGCGACTCGCGAACAAAGTCCGCGAATTGATGCCATCCATCGAGATGATCCGCATGGTCAACTCCGGCACCGAGGCGACCATGAGCGCGATACGGGTCGCGCGGGGATTCACCGGCCGCGACCGGATCGTCAAATTCGAAGGCTGCTATCACGGACACAGCGACGCGCTCCTGGTGAAGGCCGGCTCTGGTGCCCTGACGCTGGGCGAACCGGATTCACTCGGCGTCCCCGCAAGCGTTGCGCAACACACCATGACGCTTGAATTCAATAACATCGAACAGGTTCGGGAAGCATTCGATACGTACGGCGACGAGGTCGCCGCGGTCATCGTCGAACCCGTCGCAGGCAATATGAGCTGTGTACCCCCTGAGCCTGGCTTTCTCGAAACACTGCGGGAAGTCTGCGACGCGCACGGGACCGTACTGATTTTTGACGAGGTGATGACCGGATTCCGCGTCGCACTCGGCGGCGCGCAGGCCCTTTACGGCGTCAAACCCGACATGACGACACTCGGCAAGGTCATCGGCGGCGGCATGCCGGTGGGCGCGTTTGGCGGCCGCCGCGACATCATGTCCGTCGTCGCACCGCTTGGCGGCGTCTACCAGGCCGGCACCCTGTCCGGGAACCCCATCGCGATGACGGCCGGCTACGCCATGCTCTCTCTCATCGAAGCACCCGGCTTCTTCGATCAGCTTACGACCAACACGGCGAAGATGATGGCCGAACTCCGCGCGCGGGCCGAATCGGCAGGCGTGCCCCTGGTGACCAACCAGGTCGGCGGCATGTTCGGCATCTTCTTCAGTTCGAGCGAGGTAACCCGCTTCAGCCAGGTGATGAACAGCGACTCCGCTCACTTCAACCGGTTCTTCCATAGCATGCTCGAGTCCGGTATCAACCTTGCACCCTCACCATTCGAGTCCGGCTTCGTTTCCTCGGCCCATGGCGACGAGGAATTCGATGCAACCTTCCGCGCTGCCGAGAAGGCCCTGTCGGCACTCGACTGACGCCCCCACGCCAGAAACGACAAACTTGGAGTGAATATGAAAACTTATGATGTCTACGGGATCGGCAATGCGCTCGTGGACACCGAATACGAGGTGGACGACGAGTTCCTCGCCGCCGCCAAGCTGCCGAAGGGCATGATGACGTTGATCGAGGCCGACGAGCGCAGCCGCCTCATCAAGCTTCTCGAAGAAGAACACGAGATCGAAGTGATCAAGCAGGCCGGCGGCGGTTCCGCGGCAAACACGATCGTGGCGATCGCGCAACTGGGCGGCAAGACGTTCTACAGTTGCAAGGTTGCCAGCGATTCAACGGGCGATTTCTTCATGCACGACCTGAAGTCGGTCGGCGTCGAGACCAACCTTGATGACGGTCGCGAGGAAGGTATCACCGGGAAGTGCATCTCGATGGTGACACCGGATGCTGAGCGAACCATGACGACCCACCTCGGCATCACCCAGGATCTGTCGACGAAAGAGTTGAACGAGGGCGCGCTGGCGAGCGCGCGTTATCTCTACATCGAGGGCTATCTCGTCACGTCCCCCACCGGATTCGAGGCAGCCAGGGCGGCACAATCGATCGCGCGCGGCGCAGGCACGACAGTCTCGCTGACGCTTTCCGACCCGGCCATGGTCGAAAACTTCCGCGACGCATTTGACGAGCTTGCCGCGCAAGGCGTCGACCTGATCTTCTGCAACGAAGAGGAGGCACGGCTCTGGACCGGCGCATCGACGCGGGAAGCTGCCATGAAAGGCCTGATCGAGCGTTGCTCAAGGATCGCGATGACCTGCGGCAAGGAAGGCGCGATGGTCTTCGACGGCAAGGAGGTGGCAACGGTAGCGGGATATCCAACCCGCGCGGTGGATACAACCGGTGCCGGCGACATGTTTGCCGGCGCGTTTCTCTATGCGATCGGAACCGGCGCTTCGTTCGAATCTGCCGCGCGATTCGCCAATCGTGCCGCTTCACTGTTGGTAGGCAGCTTCGGCGCCCGATTGCCGACACAAGTCGTCCAGCGCGAACTGAAACTGGGCGAGACGGCCTGAATTTCCCGGTACGGCAGGTGGCCCTAGAACAACCCCATCTGCCGGTCGGTGATCTGCCGAAGCGTCGCACCCTTGAACGAGAGGATTGCATCAGCGATCGGCGCCAGTTGCCGGTCGATGTAGAACTCATAGTCGATGGGTGAGGTACGGTAGGCCTTCGGCTCCGGTCCGTTCACGGTCATCAGGTACTCAACCCAGCCGCCGCTGCCATACTGCGGCGGCAGGCCTCTCGCCACCCTGATCTCCTCCGCCATTCGAGCCGCCCTGACGTGGGGCGGCACGTTCTTCTCGTACTCGTCGAGCTTGCGCCGGAGTCGTCGGCGCAGTACCAACGCATCATCACACTCGCCGGCCCGGACGCCATCTACCGTTGCCTGCACGAATTGTTCAAAGGGCTGATCGAGGAAGATGCGTTCGTACAAACCTTGCTGGAACACGCGCGCTGCGCCACACCAGTCACTGCGCACTGTCTCGAGCCCCTTGAACACGAGCCGCGTACTTTCGTGATCACGGATCAGCCCGGCGTAGCGCTTCTTGCTGCCCACTTCGGAACCACGCACGGTCGGCATCAGGAAGCGCGAGAAGTGCGTTTCATACTCGACTTCGAGGCAACTTTCGATTGCCAGCGTGGACTCAAGATGATGACGCCACCACTTGTTGAGGTGTCCGGCAAGGTCCCTGCCCATGCCGTCGACCTCCTCCGCCGCGACGCCTGCGGGCAGGAGCACGAACACGGAATCGGTGTCGCCGTAGATCACGCAGAGCCCTTGCTCCTCAATCAGGTCGCGCGTCTTCTTCAGGATTTCGTGACCACGCAGGGTGATCGAACTGGCAAGCCTGGGATCGAAGAACCGGCACCCCGGCGTACCCAGGACGCCATAGAAAGAGTTCATGATGATCTTGATGGCCTGCGACATTGCGCCTTGCCCCAACTGTTTTGCACGGTCGCGCGCGGCCCACAGGTTCTCGATGATGCCGGGAAGAATGTGCGCCGTCCGTGAAAAGCTCGCGCCCTTGAAACCTGGAATCGGGTCCGGGTCCTGGTCCGCGGTGATCAGCGCAAGCGGGTCAACGTGAAACGTGCGAATGATGCTGGGATACAGGCTTTTGAAGTCGAGCACGATCACGTGCTGGTAGAGACCCGGCTTCGAGTCCAGCACATACCCACCCGGGCTGCCGACACCGCTGGTATCGCGAACAACTGGCGCGACGAATCCCGCACGATGGAACCTCGGCAAATACAGGAAATCGAATGCCGCAACCGACCCGCCCATCCGGTCCATCTCGAGTCCCGTCAGCCTGCAGCGTTCTATGGCAAACGCCATCAGGTTGGTTTCCTCGAAAATTTCGCTGACCAGCACGCAGTCTTCGAGGTTGTACTCGGCAAGCTTCTGCTTGTCTTCGCGAAACATGGTTTCAATCTCTTCGGCGCGCGCATCAACATCCCCAACGAGCTTTCCGCGACCGAGCAGCGATCGGGAGACGAACTCGAGAGAGAAGCTTTCAAAGGAATAAGTGGCCGTTCGCAACAGCTCGATGCCATCGAGCACGACGCGCCCAGGGACTGTGGCGAAGCTGCGTTCACCGCCCTGTCGCACCGTCCTCCAGCGCACTGCCTCACCCCCGCGCCCGAGCACAAACGGAATGCCCAGCGCTTCGCAGCGTCCCGCCAGGAAGGTGAGGTCGAACTGGACAACACTCCACCCGATAATGACGTCGGGGTCCAGCGCCGCAAACCAGGCAAGAAAAGTCTTGAGCAAGGTCGTCTCGTCAGGCACGAACGCCAACCATGCCGGACACTCCGCCGAATCTCCGATCATGAACACCTTGCGCACTTCACCGGCATGTACCGCAATCGAGAAAGTGACGCCACGACGCCACGACGTCTCGATATCGAGAGAGGCAATCTTCAGCGCCGGATCAAACTTGCCGGGGCGCAGGCGCGGTTGTCGGCAAAGACGGTACCCCTCCCTCGGCTCGAACTGGCCGACGACTTCCACTTCACCGGTGACGAAGCGTTCCATGAGGTAGCGGTCGGTTGGGCGAATGTCAGCCTCCAACGCAAGAATCCCGACCTGCTCGAGCAACGAACGTGCAATGCCAAGCGACTTCTGCGACGGGAAGTAGAATGCGTGGGCCGGCTCGCCCGATACGCCTTTCAACTCGAGCGCCACTTCCCGCCACGAGACCCTGTTGCCGAGGATACCGCGCGCACGGTCGACTTCGCTTTCAGGAACGAAGAAGACAGAGTCCTCCGCCTCGACAACCAGTTTGACCGGGCCGTCTTCAGTGGTTATCCAGTAGATGAGATCCTGGCCGCCGTCGTCACGTTCTTGCCACTGGCGTGTCAGCAGGAATCCATGCATCAGCGCGTTCTGCTGCCGAGGACCCGGACGGTCGGTGCGCCTGACGCCTGGTCGATCACATCGACTCGTATCCCGTAGACCGATTCGATCGCCTCGCGTGTGACAACATCGACAGGTTTGCCGTCGGAGACGATGCGACCTTGCGATAAGATCGCGATGCGATCGGCAAAGCGTGTCGCGAGATTGATGTCGTGAATGACAAGGAGCACGCCCGCACCATCGGCCGCGAGGGAGCGAGCGGTTTCGAGGAACGCGACCTGGTGCGCCAGGTCCAGCGGGGCAGTCGGCTCGTCAAACAGGAAGTATCCGCCTTCCCGACAGTCCCACAACTGGCATATCACCCGCGCGATCTGCACCCGCTGCCGCTCCCCGCCTGAAAGCGTCGTGTAAACACGATCGATGATCGGGGCGAGCGCAAGGCTGTCGATGACTTCCTGCACGATCTTTCGGTTCTCGAATGACGACGTGCGATGCGGAATCCTGCCCATCCCGATGACCTCGTGCACGCGAAAAGGAAAGTCCAGGACGGATCGCTGGGGCAAGACCGCGACACGCCTCGCGAGTTCCTCGCGCCCGATCTGCGGCGGCGTCTCCCCGTCTATCAGCAGGCGCCCGGAAGAAGCAGGGATCTCGTTTGCGAGCACACGCATCAACGTTGTCTTGCCGGCCCCGTTGGGGCCTATCACGGCAACCACCTCGCCCTGGCCGGCGGAGAAGTCGACCCGGTCGAGCAACGTGACGCCATCGCTGCGCACAACCCCGCCTGACAGTTCGATACTCAAATGCCCAGCTTCCCTTTCTGCTCGACGATCAGGTAGATGAAAAAAGGCCCCCCTAGCAAGGCTGTCAGAATGCCGATCGGCAGTTCTGCGGGCGCCACGACAATGCGTCCGAGACAGTCTGCCAGCACGAGCAATATCGCTCCCAGCAACGCGGCACCGGGTATCAGCACACGATGATTGGACCCGATCGAGAGCCGGACCAGATGGGGGACGACAAGCCCCACGAATGCGATGACGCCCGTCAACGAGACGCCGATGCCGACTGCAAATGCAGTCAGCACCACGATTCTTCGCCGAAGCGCGGCAACGGATATGCCGAGGTGCGAGGCTTCCGCATCGCCCAGCGTTATCGCGTTCAGCTTGTTTGCGTCCCGCCACATGAGGCCGATGGCAACGGGAATGACGCACGCCGCCGCCACCCCTCTCCAATTTGCACCGCCCACGCTACCCAGCGCCCAGAATGCGACTGACCGTAGCTGAAGGTCACTGGCCAGGTAGGAAAACAATCCAACGCCCGCGATTGCAATGGCGTTGATTGCCACACCTGCCAGCAACATCGCCGAAATCGTTCCGCCGCGCCGCCCGACTTCCAGCACGAGCAACGTCGCTGCAAGGCCGCCGACAAAGGCGGCGACCGGCAGCCCGACAAGCGCAATGCCGCCGAAGGTGCCGCCAAAAACGAGAAAGCCTGCAGCGAACAGTGCGGCGCCACTCGACACGCCGATGAGCGCCGGATCCGCGAGCGGATTGCGGAAGAGTCCCTGGATGCATGCCCCGGAAGTCGCGACACCTGCACCGACAAGTAGCGCGAGCAGCGTTCGGGGCAAGCGGATGTCCGTGACGATCACGCGGGCGCTTTCGGGCGCAGTTCCTGAGATGAGCGACAGGATCGAAACGTCCGCCGGCCCCATAAGCAAGGAGATGCTCGCCACCACAACGAGTGCCACAACGAGAAGACCAAGGCGCAGGCTTGCCCTCGTCATGATCCGGAGCCCTCCAGGTTGACGGGCAATTCACTCGATACCCGGATCGAAGATGGAGACAGCCGCGCTTTCCATGCCATGACTTCGACGCCTGCTCGCGCCGCGCTGCGCAGCGCCTCCGCATATTCCGGATCTATGTGGTCTGCCGGCCGCACTTCGCGAACGCCGGAATGCTGGACGCAGAAGCACAGCACCGCGCGCTGGCCCGACGTCGCGACAGCGGACAGTTCGCGCAGGTGCCGCGACGCCCGACTGCTTACCGCATCAGGGAAGTAGCCGACGCCTCGGGATACCGGCGCTTCAAGCAGCGTGACGCTTTTCACCTCGACGTAACAATCCGGCAGGCGATCGTGTCCTTCGAGCAGGATGTCAATCCGGCTGTTTTCTTCGCCGTAACGCTGCTCACGACGCAGGTGACGGTAGCCCGCTAGGGACGCGATCGCCCCGGAAGAAATGGCGTGCTCGATAATGCCGTTCGCGCGGCCGGTATTGATGCCGATGTAGTGCCCCCTCGGCGTCCGCGACAACTCCCAGGTGTGCCGGTACTTCCGCTTTGGATTGTCGGATGTCGAGAACCAGACTTCATCACCCGGTTCGGCGCAATGCTTCATCGAACCCGTATTCGGGCAGTGAATCGTCACCACCGAACCGTCCGGCAGGCGAACATCGGCGAGGAACCGCTTGTAACGTGCCACAAGCGTTCCTCGTTCCAGCGGACCCGGGAACTTCATCGTCGCTCCCGGACTGCGCGTGCGAGCCTCTCCATCGCCATTTCCAGTCGCGGCATGCTCTGGGCATAGCTCACGCGAATGTGTTCGCTCGCCTGAAATTCACCAAAGTCATTGCCGGGCGTCACGGCAACGAAATGCGTTTCAAGCAACCAGTCGCAGAACGCCTCTGCGGGCGCGAGCCCATCGGGGAGACGGGCGTAAACGTAGAAGGCGCCGTCGGGCACGCGCGGAACACCGAAGCCCATCTGCATCAGTGCCGCAACTGTATAGTCACGACGCTGCAACAACGCCTCGCGTTGGCGCTCCATTATTTCCCTTGCGGCTGGTGAAAACCCGGCCAATGCGGCATGTTGCGCAATGCTGGACGGACAAATGAAGAGGTTCTGCGCCAGCTTCTCGATCTCGTCCACCGCAGCTTCCGGCACCACAATCCAGCCGATACGCCAGCCCGTCATACCGAAGTACTTGGAGAAACTGTTGATGACGAACGCCTCGTCGTCAACGCCAAGAACGGTACTGAACGGGCGCTCACCGTAGACCAGCCCCTGGTAGATCTCATCGACAATCAGGTGACCGGATCGCTCATGAACCGCTCGGGCAATCGCCACAAGCTCGTCGTCAGGCACCGTGGCGCCAGTGGGATTGGCTGGCGTCGCGAGCAGGACTCCACGTGTCGTCTCCTCCCATGCCGAACGCACTCGCGCCGCAGTGAGCTGGTAGCCTTCGTCTGCATCGACGGGCACCAGTTGCGCGGCGGCAGACAGCGTCGCGAGAAAGTGCCGGTTACACGGATAGGCGGGATCGGTCATCATCAATTTGTCGCCGGGGTTGAACAGCAACGCGCAAGTCAAAAGGAGGCCGCCGGAACCGCCGGCCGTGACGATGACACGACGTGGATTCACCTCGACGCCCATGGCATCACTGTAGAATCCGGCAATCGCTTCCCGCAGGGGTGTGATACCGAGCGCAGGGGTATAGCGCGTTTTGCCCGCTGCCAGCGCAACCTGGCCGGCCCTGACGATCGGTTCGGGCGTCGGGAAGTCGGGCTCTCCGACTTCCATGTGAATAACGTCGTGTCCTGCCTCTTCAAGCGCATTGGCTCGCGCCAGGAGCTTCATCACCCGGAACGATTCGATGCGAGCGAGGCGTTCAGCAAACGGCCCTCCAGTCATAACCGGGACCTGTTTGACCCTTTTTTTACAGGACGAAGCCCGCTGTCAATATCGACAAAACTCACTTGGCGAATCCGGATTGTTCTGGTAACGTTCGCTGCTCGATTTTGAACAGCTTTTCGCGGCATAGCGAATTGGATGATCTATGGCAGCAAAACGCAAGAAATCTCCTGCAAAAAAGTCGACTCCCAAGGCCCGTTCAAAAACCGCTGCAAAGGCAAAACCTGCAGCGAAGTCAAAGACGGCAACCAAGGCGAAGGCCAAGACAACCGCCAGGTCCAAGACTGCGGCAAAGGCCAAAACCGGGTCCAAGGCAAAGGCTACCGTAACGAAAGCCAAGCCGAAGGCCAAGTCCAGCACGAAGTCGAAGGCAAAGGCTGCCGCCAAGCAAAAGACGAAATCGAAAGCCAAATCCAAAGCGAATCCGAAGGTAAAGGCAAAACAGGTGAAAGCAGTAACGAAGTCGCCCAAGGCCAAGCCCAAAAGCAAGGCAAAAACCGCAGCGAAATCCCCGGCAAAAGAGAAAGCAGCAAAGGCGAAAGCCAAAGCGCCGAACAAAACACCGGCTACAACCAAAAAAGTCGCCGAGAAGAAGACAACCGCAAAGACCACAAAGAAGAAAGAAACCGCGAAAGTGATCCCGGCACCGAAGCCTTCAGCGAGAACAACGGGACCGCTCGACGCACAACCCAAATCGTTCACGCCGTACGAGCCTCGCAAAAACGAGGACTACATGAACGAGGAACAGCGCCAGCACTTTCGTGAAATTCTCATGAACTGGAAGCGCCAGCTCATGGAAGAAGTCGACCGCACAGTGAGCTACATGAAAGATGCGGCAGCGAACGATCCTGACCCCGCCGACCGTGCAACACAGGAAGAAGAGTTCAGCCTGGAGCTCCGCACTCGCGACCGTGAGCGTCGACTGATCAAGAAGATCGACAACACGCTCGACCTGATTGACCAGAACGACTACGGCTATTGCGAATCCTGCGGTGTCGAGATCGGCATACGTCGACTGGAAGCGCGTCCAACCGCGACCCAGTGCATCGATTGCAAGACGCTCGACGAGATCAAGGAAAAGCAAATCCTCGGCTGATCCCTGACAGCCCGTCCGGCCCACGATGTCTGTCAGCAGCCAGTACGTGGGCCGGTTCGCACCTTCCCCAACCGGCCCCCTTCATTTCGGTTCGCTCGTCACTGCGATGGCGAGCTACCTGGATGCACGTGCGCGCGGCGGCACATGGCTTTTGCGGATCGAGGACCTCGATCCACCGCGCGAGTCGGCAGAGGCACCTGCCATCATCATGGACCAACTTCGCGCGTTTGGACTCGACTGGGACGGTGACGCCGTGTTCCAGCACACGCGCAAGGCTGCCTACGACGATGCGCTGGCGCAGCTTGAGGCAAAGGGATTGCTGTATCCCTGCACTTGCTCGCGCAAGACGGCGCCGACTGTCTACGACGGCGCATGCCGAGCTCGCCGCTTCGAGGAGACGCGCGACGACTATGCTGTCCGCGTGAGGATCGATGTCCCGGCGATCTCCTTTAACGATCGCAAGCGAGGACACGCCACATTCCGGTCCGACACCGAAGTCGGCGACTTCATCGTGAAACGCAAGGATGGACTACACGCTTACCATCTCGCCGTCGTCGTCGATGATTGCTGGCAGGGTGTCACGGATATTGTCCGTGGCGATGACCTGTTCGATTCGACACCACGCCACATCTACCTGCAGCATTGCCTGAACTTGCCGACGCCAACCTATGCCCATCTTCCTGTCGTCGTCGACGCGAGCGGCGACAAACTCAGCAAGCAGACGCATGCAGCGGCGATCGACGCGACCGATCCGTTGCCGCAGATGAGACTTGCGCTCGAAGTGCTCGGCCAGCCCGTCCATCGTGGCATATCGAACCGCACGACATTGCTCGCTCGGGCTGTCGATCATTGGAATATCGACCGGGTACCGTCCGCCAGCTTTCGACTGGCCTGATGCGTCAAGCGAAAACCGTTTAGAATGACCGGGATTCGGAGACATTATGATCGAGCGCATCATCATCTTCCTGATCATGGGCCTGTTCGTTTTCAGTCCTGAGATCCAGAGCTTCTGGTCCACCGATCCGGTCGCGTGGTACAGAAACCACGTCGCATGGCTCATCGTTATCGGGCTCAGCTATCTCGCTTCACGGACGCGCAGGCTGCGGCGAGACTGAGCGATGGTCTTCTCACTCACCCAGCTCTTTGCCATTGGACTGACTTACCTCGCAATCCTTTTCGGGTCTGCCTATGCGACCGAGAAGGGTTGGTTGCCTGTCAAACTGACGCGGCATCCCGCGACGCGCGTGCTGTCACTCGGCGTCTTTGCCGGCGCGATCTGCTTCTATGGAACGATGGGTCTCGTCGCACATTATGGTTCAGGGTATTTTCTCTACTTTGTCGGCGCGAGCTCGGCGTTCCTCATGGCGCCTGTACTGCTCGGACCGTTGTCCAGGGTGGCGCTGACACACAAGCTCGGGTCGCTTGCCGACGTCTTCGCGTTTCGATACCCGGCGCCGTGGGTCGGCGGCGTTGTCAGTCTCTTCATGTTACTGGGCGTTCTCCCGCTGATCGCCCTGCAGATCCACGCGGTGTCGATGACGGTTCACCTGCTGAACCAGGAACTCAGCGAAGACGTACTCGCCATGTTGTTTTGCCTCACTATGATCGTGTTTGCGATCCTGTTCGGCGCGCGGCACCTGTCGACACGGGACAAGCACCAGGGACTGGTCGTCGCGCTGGGCCTCGAGTCGATCATCAAACTCTTCGCGCTGATTTCAGTTGCCGCTTACGCGGTCTACGATGTATTCGGCGGTTTCGGCAATCTCTCAGCCTGGCTCGACGCAAACGAGGGACGTTTGTCGGGCATGGAGCACGTTCTTTCCGAAGGATCCTCCAGGTCCCTGCTGCTGATGTTCTTTGCCGCGGCGGTCGCGCTGCCCCACGTTTATCACATCCTGTTGACCGAGAACGACTATGCGCAACTCCTCGGCGCATCGCGCTGGGGATTTCCCCTCTACATGTTGCTCCTTAGCGCCTGCATTCCGCTGATTTTCTGGGGCGCACTCCGTGTGGGCTCCGAGACGTCGCCTGAATTTCACGCGATCGGTCTCGGACTCATGGTGAACGATCGGGGCATTACGATGCTCGCGTTTGTCGGTGGCCTCGCGGCCGCAAGCGGCGTGCTGATCGTTTCGACCCTCGCGCTGGCGTCAATGACGCTCAACCACGTGATGTTGCCGTTCTATCGCCCGATTCCAGGCATCAACTTCTACTCGCTGCTGATCAACGCCCGGCGACTGCTGATAGCAACGATCATCCTGGCCGCGTACGGCATCAACCGCCTGCTCGTCTCCGGCCAGGACCTCATGAGCCTCGGCATCGTCGCGTTCGTGGCGGTCCTTCAATTCCTGCCAGGGCTTGTCGGGGCATTCCACTGGCGCAAGGCAAACAAGGCCGGATTGCTTGCCGGGCTTGGAGCAGGCTACCTGGTGTGGTTCGTGACGCTCTTCTTTCCGCTGGTGTCTGATCTTGTCTATTCAAGTTTCCTGACATCATCGCCGCTGCTCTACGAACAACGCCTGTACGAACCGGCTGAAAACGCCTGGCACTTCGCAGCGACGGCGTCACTGACGCTCAACGTGTTTGCGTATGTCGTCGTTTCGATGCTCACAAAGTCGACGGTCGAAGAATTGCACGCAGCGAACGATTGCATGTCGGACTCGTTCACGCGGCCCTACCAGGGTGAACTGCTTGCGCAGTCAGTCTCCGAAATAAAAGACAGTATCGCCATTACGCTGGGGCGCGCCGCGTCATCACGGGAGGTCAACCTCGCGCTGACGGAACTCAGCCTGCCGGACGACGAACGCCGCCCGCACGCCCTGCACCAGATCCGCAACCGGATCGAGTCGAACCTGTCCAGCCTCATGGGCCAAACGATCGCGCACAGGATTATTGGTAGCACCTTGCCCTATCGTCCCGCGCTCGACTCGTCAGGCGCCGAGACTGTCCACACGATCGAGAGTCGACTCGAAGAATACCGGTCCCAGCTCACCGGTATGGCGGCGGAGCTAGACGCACTCCGGCGGTATCATCGCCAAATCCTGCAGGACTTGCCGACCGCAGTGTGTTCGATCAATCGCGACTGGCAGGTGCTGACGTGGAACAACGCCATGGTGCAACTGACCGGAATCGGCGCAGAAAAGATGGTGGGTTCGTCGCTCTCCACATCGCCCGCCGAGTGGTATGGGCTACTGCAATCCTTCGCAGCCGGTACGGAACTGCACCTGCTCAAGACGGAACTCGACGTCAACAACACGCGTCACCTGCTGAACCTCCACAAGGCTTCGATCACCAATCGTCCTGCCGCAGAGGGCGACGTGGTTATCGTGATCGAGGACATCACCGAGCAGCAGCTACTCGAGGAACAACTGCTTCATAACGAGCGACTCGCGTCGATCGGCCAGCTCGCCGCCGGTGTGGCGCACGAGATCGGCAATCCGATTACCGGCATCGCGTGTCTCGCGCAAAACCTCAGGATCGAAACAGACCAACCTGAGCTACTCGAAATCTCCGGCCAGATTCTCGAACAAACCGAAAGGGTTTCCGCCATCCTGCAGTCGCTCGTCAACTTCTCCCACGGCGGCAACGTCAACCTGAAGCGGCCAAGCGTACCGGTGGACCTGCACCAGTGCACAGGTGAAGCCGTCAGCCTGATCTCACTCGGTCACCTGAGCGATGACGTCGCGTTCGAAAACCTTTGCCCTGACGCCCTCACCGTGCTGGGCGACCCGCAGCGCCTCGTCCAGGTTTTCGTGAACCTGCTCAGCAATGCCCGGGACGCCTCGGAACCGGGCGGCAAGATATTAATCGAAGGCAAAATGGACGATGAGTCTGTAATCGTTACGATTACGGACCAGGGACACGGCATCCCTTCCGATCACATCAAACATGTGTTCGATCCCTTCTTCACAACCAAGGACCCCGGTAAAGGCACCGGGCTGGGACTCGCGATCGTCAGTTCGATCGTTGAGGAGCACCATGGCGCAATTGCCGCGGAATCGGCCGGTGACGGCAAAGGAACTTGCGTCACAGTTCGCCTTCCCGCTTACTCCCGCCAGGATGCACAGTTGACTTACGGCGAAAGTTTATAGTTTAGTGCTCAAATGAGAGTCTCATGTCATGTTGCCTATGGGTCGGAGGAAAATACTTATCGTTGAAGACGAAATCGTAATCCGCTCCTCCCTCAAGAAATTCCTAGAAAAACAATCATTCAAGGTTAAGGAAGCCGGCTCGGTCACGGAAGCCCTTGAATTCGATTTAAACCAGTTTTCACTCATCATCACGGACCTGCGTCTCCCCGGTGTAACCGGAACCGAGATCATCAAGATGGCGCCGGGCATTCCTGTGGTCGTAATGACGAGCTATGCCAGCGTCTCGTCAGCCGTCGAAGCCATGAAACTCGGCGCGGCAGACTATATCGTCAAGCCGTTCGACTATGACGAGTTACACCGGACCGTCACCGACCTGATCCCCGAGGAAGCGGCGCCCATCGCACCGCCGATCGCCGGCATGCTCGGCAACTGCGAGGCCATGCAGCAACTCTTCGACCGCATCAAGAAGGTCGCGCCAACCGGGACCAACGTCTTGATTCTCGGCGAGTCCGGCACGGGTAAGGAACTGGTCGCACGCGCGATACATAACGGCAGCGCGCAGCACGACAAGGAAATGATCTCCCTCAACTGTGCGGCTATCCCCGACACGCTGATCGAGTCAGAACTCTTCGGCCACGAGAAGGGCGCGTTCACCGGCGCAACTTCCGCCCGGGTGGGCCTGGTCGAGGCAGCGGACGGCGGCACACTATTTCTCGACGAAATCGGCGAACTTCCACTGGAAGCACAGGCGCGCTTGCTGCGAGTCCTGCAGGAAGGCGAGGTCAGGCGCGTCGGTAGCGTGGCGACCAAAAAAGTCTCTGTACGCCTCATCGCGGCAACTCACAGGGACCTCAAGACGCTGACCCAGAAGGGCGAGTTTCGCGAGGATCTCTACTATCGCCTGAACGTCGTCAAACTGTCGCTACCGCCCCTGCGTGAACGTGCCGACGATATACTCCCGCTGGCTGAGCACTTTCTTGCCGAGAACTGCCACCACCTCGGCAAACCTTGCCTTCGGTTTGCACCCGACACGCGCGCACTGATCGAGTCGTACCAGTGGCCGGGCAACATCCGGGAACTCGAGAATGCGATCGAACGAGCCGTCATTCTTTGTGAAACCGAAGAGATACCGCCGGAACTTCTCGCGATCGAGTCAGAAACAGTCGGCTCAACGGCCGTCGAGCGGCCAGGTGCCGCCCCCGAGGCCGCCCCCCACGACAACCTCTCGCTCGAGGACTACTTCCAGCAGTTTGTGCTGGCAAACCAGGATTCGATGACCGAGACCGAACTGGCGCAAAAGCTGGGCATCAGCCGCAAAGCCTTGTGGCAGAAGCGGCAAAAACTCAACCTGCCGAGGGAGCGTTCAAGGAAGGTGTAACCTCGCTCGGTTACATTTGGTTACACTCAAGCGTAACCATAGGTTACAAATTGGGCGAAATTTCAACAGGCGGTCTCGTTATCTTGTTGATTTCTTTATAAAACCAACTCTGGCACGGAACCTGTATATAGTTTCTCGAACAACAATAAGAACAAGCCTCACAAAAATACAAGAAGAGGGGCGGCTCTGGGGCTACGGCACCGGATCAATGAATAAGAAGAAAAAGAAGTAACAACAAGAAAAATAAACTGGCTCGCTGAATGGGAAAACTCGATTTTCCCATTTTTCTTTTGGGCGATCGAAAAGCCCGGTCACTCCGAAATCACCGTCCTCTCTGGTACCATTAGCCGTATTTCAGCGGCTCTCGTCGATGCACGAAATCTCCTACTCCCGATCTCACGACAGATGACCGTCGCCGCAAGCACCCTTCCCGTATACGTGGCGACGTGACGGTGGATTCCCGGGAACTCCTGCCCATCGACCGCATCAGCGTCAACGCACAAAAGGTGGTCAAGCGCCTTGTCGACAGCGGCTTCGAGGCCTATGTCGTGGGCGGGTGCGTACGCGACCTGCTACTCGGCAAGTCGCCCAAGGACTATGACGTCGCCACCAACGCACACCCGGAAGAAGTGCGGGACCTGTTTCGCAACTCGCGCCTGGTCGGCCGCCGCTTTCGTATCGTCCACGTCCGCTTCGGCGCCGATATCGTCGAGGTCGCGACCTTTCGTGCGCCGCACAATGAGGCTGAAACAGAGCTGCATTACAGCGAGGGCGGCATGATCCTCTCGGACAATATCTACGGGAATTTCAGCGAGGATGCCCTGCGACGCGACTTTACGATGAACGCACTCTACTACCAGCCGGAAACCGAAACGCTCCTCGACGAAGTCGGGGGCATCGAGGACATCAAGGCGCGGCGAATCAGGCTGATCGGCGACCCGGACAGCCGTTTCCGCGAAGATCCGGTGCGGATGCTGAGAGCCATTCGTTTCCGCGCCAAGCTGGGGTTCGACATCGATCCCGACACAGATCGATCACTGCGCCGCCTCGGGCACCTGCTGGCAGACATCCCACCCGCACGCCTGTTCGAAGAGACGCTCAAGCTGTTCATGAACGGACACGGCGAGGCATCATTCCGCGAACTTGTCGAACATGACTTGTTCGGCTGGCTGTTCCCTGCGACCCGCCACGTGCTCGACGCCGAGGGAAGCACAGCCCGGACGTTGATTACCCTGGCCCTCGCAAGCACCGACAGGCGCGTGCTGGAAGACAAGCCCGTGACGCCCGCGTTCGTCCTGGCCGCCTTCCTTTGGCACCCGTTTCTCGCCGAGATGGAGCGCCTCGCCAGCCTCGGCATGCCGCCGGCGGTCGCGAGCCACGAGGCGGCAACCAACGTCATTGCGGGCCAGCAATCTATCGTGTCCCTTCCACGGCGTTTTTCCGGTCCCATGCGCGAAATCTGGCAACTCCAGTCCCGGCTGCCCAATCGGCAGCCCAGGAAGGCCGAAGCGACGCTGCGCCACAAGCGCTTCCGGGCAGCCTACGACTTTCTCGTGTTGCGAGAGGAAGCAGGCGAGGACCTGGACGGCCTTGGCGCCTGGTGGACCGAGTATCAGGAGAGTGATCCGGAGGCCCGGGCCGTGCTCGCAAAGGCCGCTGGCGGCAGCGGCCGGCGCCGAAAGCGCAAGCGACGCCGCCACTAGCATTTTCCAGTTTTATGGCGACCCCGAGTCGTTGTACGCTTTAGCCCCGGATCCGACGTTTTGACCCTGGAGACAGTCGCTTGAAGCTCATGCTACCGCCGTCCGAACTGCCGCGATACGTGGCGGTCGAAGGGCCAATCGGCGTCGGCAAGACGACTTTTACAAAGCGGCTCGCGCAGACCCTGAATTACGAGACGGTGCTTGAGGCACCGGAGGCAAATCCGTTCCTCGAGCGTTTCTACCAGAATCGCCGACAGGCCGCGTTGCCAACCCAGCTCTTCTTCCTGTTCGAGCGGGTCCGACAGATTCAGGAACTGCGACAGGGAGATATGTTCGAGCCGGTACGTGTTGCTGACTTCCTGCTGGAAAAGGACCGGCTGTTCGCCGAGATCAACCTCGACAAGGACGAGATGAAGCTCTACGAAAATATCTACGATCACCTCACGATCAACGCGCCGAGCCCGGATCTCGTTGTCTACCTTCAAGCGCCGGTCTCCGTGCTCCGCGAACGGATCGAAAAGCGCGGCATCGGTTACGAGCAAAGCATTGATCGCGGCTACCTTACCGAACTGACCGAAGCCTACACGAAGTTCTTCCACTTCTATGACGCGTCACCCCTGCTCATTGTCAACACGGCGGACATCGACCTCGTCAGCAATGACCAGGACTACGAGGAACTGGTCAACTTCCTGCTATCCGTGAAGAGCGGTCGTCATTACTACAACCCAAAACCTTCGATAATCTGAGATATGCCCGGAACACACGACAGCCTCTGGCAAGCGCTCTCGACACACCAATCGCGAATGTCCGGTGTCAGGCTCATCGACCTGTTTGAGGCAGACGGCGATCGCGCGCGACGATACCAACTTTCGGCTGCGGGCCTTCGCCTCGACTATTCCAAGAACCTGATCACCGACGAGACTCTCAACCTATTCTCCCGGCTTCTCGACGCGAATACGCTGCCTCACCGTGTGCAGCAGATGATCGAGGGTGAGCGCGTCAACTTCACCGAGCGACGCCCGGCACTGCACACCCTGCTTCGAACGCGAAAGAGCAAGTCGCCGGCCAACCTGAAGGACGAGGCTGAAGCCGTTGCGCAATGTCTCGCACGAATGGAGAGCATTGCCGGCGCCATTCGCAGCGGCAAGTGGACAGGTTATGACGGCAGGCCCATTCGCAAGATCATTCACCTCGGTATCGGCGGGTCTTACCTCGGACCGAGGATGGTCGCTGAAGCACTCTCACCCTACCAGAGCGGCGATATCGATTGCGCTTATGTCGCCAATGTCGACGCGCACCATATCGACCGCGTGCTGAAGCACTCGGTCCAGGAAACGACACTCATTATCATCGCCTCCAAGACGTTCACGACACTCGAAACGAGGCTGAACGCACAGACCGCGATCGATTGGCTGAAAAAGCGCGTGCCCGCGATCGACATCGAAAAGCACCTGATTGCGGTTACGGCCAACGACGACGGCGCGGCACAATTCGGCGTGGCCGCTGAAAACATACTGCCCATGTGGGACTGGGTCGGAGGTCGATACTCGCTCTGGTCGGCCGTCGGCCTGCCGATTGCCATTACGCACGGATTCAAGACATTTCGCGCACTGCTCGACGGTGCTGCGGCGATGGACCTGCACTTCGAGGATGCGCCCTGGCCAGACAACATGCCCATGATGCTGGCGCTGCTCGGCATCTGGTACCACAACTTCCATGGTGCCCAGAGCCACGCGGTGCTGCCGTACGATCATCGACTGCGCCTTCTCCCCGCTCACCTGCAGCAACTCGACATGGAGAGCAACGGCAAGTCCGCAACAACCGAGGGCATGGCCAACAACTACGACACGGGCCCGATTGTCTGGGGTGGCGAAGGCACCAATGGACAACATGCCTTTCACCAACTCCTGCACCAGGGCACGCGATTCGTGAGCCTCGACTTCATCCTGCCGCTCGTGCCGCATCACAATATGACCGAGCATCACGACTGGCTGGTGGCCAATTGCCTTGCACAGAGCCAGGCCCTGATGCGCGGCCGCTCGATCGAGGAAATCGACGACGAGCCCCGGACGAAGTCGCACCGCTACATGCCGGGTAACCGGCCGTCCAACACCATTGTGTTCGACAAGCTGACCCCGGAAGCACTCGGCGCGCTGATCGCACTCTACGAACACAAGGTTTTCTGCCAGGCGATGATCTGGCATATCAATCCGTTCGACCAGTATGGCGTCGAACTCGGGAAGATCATGGGTGAGTCGATTCACGACTTTATCAGCGGTGCCGACAAGGATCCCTCGATCGACCCGTCAACCGAGCAACTCGTCCAGTTTTACAAAGACCGGCGAAAGCACTAGGGTCAAACGAGCAGCCGGGCTCGCCTGGACGAAGAGACAATTCGAGCAAGAGGGGACTATCATGTCCGAGGACAAAGTATATCCAGTTAACGAGTCCGCGAAGGCGCGCGCACTGATCGACAACGACAAATACCTCGAAATGTACAAGCGATCGCTGGACGATCCCGAGGGCTTCTGGCGCGAACAGTCCGATGCATTCGTCACCTGGCAAACGCCATGGACCACACTGACCAAATCCGACTTCACCCAAGGTGAAGCAGCCTGGTTCATAGGCGGCAAACTAAACGCCTGCTATAACTGCCTCGACCGCCACCTCGATGAACGGGGCGAACAGACGGCGATCATCTGGGAAGGCGACGATCCTGCAGAGGACAAGCACATCACCTACCGTGAGGTACACGACGAAGTGTGCCGTCTCGCCGGCGCGCTGCGAGAACGCGGCGTGAAGAAAGGCGACCGCGTATGCATCTACATGCCCATGATTCCGGAAGCAGCCTACGCAATGCTCGCTTGTGCGCGAATCGGCGCAATCCATTCCGTCGTGTTCGGCGGCTTCTCCCCGCAATCCCTGCAGGACCGGATTCTTGATTCGGATTGCCAATGCGTCATTACGGCAGACGAAGGTGTTCGTGGCGGGCGCCCCATTCCGCTGAAAGCGAACACTGACAAAGCGCTGGAGAAATGCCCGAACGTGCACACGGTGCTTGTGGTTCGCCGGACCGGCGCGAGTGTGCCTTTCAAGGATGGACGCGACGTTTGGTACCACGAGGCGACCGGAAGTGCGACGCCCGTCAGCGAACCGGAGTGGATGGACTCCGAGGACCCACTCTTTATCCTCTATACCTCCGGCTCAACCGGAAAGCCGAAAGGCGTCCTGCATACGACGGGTGGATACCTGCTCCACGCGGCCATGACACACAAGTATGTTTTCGACTACCAGGACGGCGACATCTATTGGTGCACGGCGGACGTCGGCTGGGTAACAGGCCATTCCTACATCGTCTACGGGCCGCTCGCGAACGGCGCGATCACACTGATGTTCGAGGGCGTTCCGACTTACCCGGATGCATCGCGTTGCTGGCAGGTGTGTGACAAACACAACGTGAATATCTTCTACACCGCACCGACCGCGCTTCGCGCCCTCATGGGACAGGGCAACCAGTACGTGAGCGCGGCGTCCAGGAAGAGCTTGCGCCTTCTTGGATCCGTTGGAGAGCCGATCAACCCGGAGGCCTGGGAGTGGTACTACCATGTCGTCGGCGAAGAGCGTTGCCCGATCGTGGACACCTGGTGGCAGACCGAGACCGGCGGAATCATGATTACGCCGCTGCCGGGCGCCACGGCGCTGAAGCCGGGCTCTGCCACGCGTCCCTTCTTCGGCGTAAAGCCTGTATTGCTGGACGAAAACGGCCACGAAATCGAGGGAGCCGGCGCCGGCAACCTGGCGATCGCGCAGTCCTGGCCGGGCCAGATCCGCAGCGTCTACGGCGACCACCAGCGATGCATTGACACTTACTTCTCCACCTACAAGGGCTACTACTTTACCGGCGACGGTGCACGGCGCGACGACGATGGCTACTACTGGATCACTGGTCGCGTAGACGACGTACTGAATGTCTCCGGGCATCGTATGGGCACCGCCGAGATCGAGAGCGCCCTGGTATTGCACGACGCGGTCGCTGAGGCTGCCGTCGTGGGCTATCCGCACGACATCAAGGGACAAGGCATCTACGCCTACGTCACGCTCATGAGCGGTGTCGAGGGAACAGAGGCGCTGCGAAACGAGCTCAACGACCTGGTGCGCCAGGAGATCGGCGCCATCGCGAAACCGGATGTCATCCAGTGGGCGCCGGGCCTGCCGAAAACCCGGTCCGGCAAGATTATGCGTCGTATCCTGCGCAAGATCGCTGAGAACGAGCTCGGCAACCTGGGCGATACGACGACGCTGGCAGACCCTGGCGTCGTCGATGATCTCGTGAAGAACCGCGCGAACACCTGAGCGTTCGCGCGGCCGGCTGGAAATGCTCGCTAGTCCGGTAAACCGAGTACCCGCTTCGCGATAATGTTGCGTTGGATCTCGTTGCTGCCACTGTAGATCGAGGCAGCACGAGACGACATGAGCTTGCGAAGGTCGTCCAGTTCCGCAGGGGTAAACGCATCCCCTTCCCAGCCATAACCCTGGCTGCCGCGCAGTGCAGTCGCGAGGTCATAGTAGATCTTCTCGAGGTCAGTGCTCATCACCTTGAAGATGGAAGTGGCGGGTCCAGGCGTTGCGCCGTCAGCAGACTCTTCCACGACGCGACGCTGCGTGAGTTTCAATGCTCGCGAGTCCATTTCGTACCGCGAGATGGCGTCTCGCATCGCCGCATCCGCGACCCGCCCCGCCGTTTCCCCGACATAGGCTTTGGCGACATCGGGTAACCCGCCAAAGCCGCGATTACCCGTGCTGCCCGCCATCAGGGACTCCATACCCGAACGTTCGTGCTGGAGCAGGCGCTTGCCGACGGTCCAGCCCTTGTTGAGCTCGCCCACAAGGTCTTCACGCGCCGCCAGGGCGTTGTCGAAGAAAACCTGGTTGAACGGAGATTGTCCGCTGATCAGCCGGATCGGTTTGACCGTCACGCCGGCCTGGTCCATCGGCAGGAGCATGAAGCTGATGCCTTCATGCTTCGGCGCGTCGGGGTCAGTCCGCACGAGAATAAACATCCAGTCTGCGTTGTGCGCGCCGGACGTCCAGATCTTCGAACCATTGATGACGTAGTGATCGCCTTCGAGCACCGCGCGGGTCTGGAGACTCGCAAGATCCGACCCTGCTCCAGGCTCACTGTAACCCTGACACCACTCGACCTCGGCGCGCGCAATGCGCGGCAGGTGACGCAATTTCTGCTCTTCGGTACCGAACTCGAGCAATGTCGGGCCAATCATGGATGTCCCGAAACTGGAAAGCGCCGGGCGCGCCCGAATGGCACGCATCTCCTCCAACAGGACGACGTACTCCTCCTTGGAAAGCCCGCCGCCACCATAGGCCTTCGGCCATGTCGGTACCGTCCAGCCCTTCTCCACCATGCGCCCCAGCCACTGTCGTGTGTCGGCGTCCTGAATCCTGATTTTGGTACTACCGTTGGAAACCTCGCCGGGTCCACGCGCACCTGGCGGGCAATTCTCCGCCAACCACGCGCGCGTCTCCTGCCTGAATGCTGCCAGGTCGCTCATACCCTCTCCCTCTTGATGACGAGTCCGGAATGTCGCACAGGCAAGATTTCAAGTAAATCGACACGGAGTACTGAAACGCGTCGGAAAATCGCCAGAAAGACACTTATATCATTGTTTTTTAAAAGATAAATTTGCGATGGTACGACTCTCAACCGCCGTCTGCTTTCATCGCTTCGCTCGACTGGGCTAAGATGTCCGGAGCAGGTGTGGGAAGCAGCTATTGCTGGATGTCGTTCTACTAGCAGTCGGACTGATCGCGCTCTTCAAAGGTGCCGATCTCCTCGTCAGCGGCGCTATTTCAATCGCTGCCGGCTTCGGCATATCCAATCTCGTCATCGGGCTGACGATCGTCTCGTTCGGTACATCGCTGCCAGAGATGCTGGTCTCCATGACGGCCGGTCTCCGCGGTGATGCAGACCTCGCCATCGCAAACGTCCTCGGCAGCAACATCGCAAACGTGCTGCTCATCCTGGGCGTGGCGGCGATGATACGCCCGCTGCCGGTCCGCGATTCGACCGTCGAGTCCGAGATTCCATTCTCGCTAACGGCAGCGCTCCTGGTCGGGTTCCTGGCGAACGCAGCACTCTTTTCGTCCCAGCCTGACCTCTCGATCTCTCGCCTGGACGGCGTATTCCTGCTGTTCTTCTTCTTCCTGTTCATGCTTTACGTTTACAAGGTGTCCCGGACCGGCGTGAACGAAGGCGAAGATATCGTCTCACTGACGAAAGTCCGGGCGACGATCTACATCACGCTGGGCATTGCGCTGCTTTATCTTGGCGGCGAATGGGTCGTGAGCGGCGCAATCGGGCTCGCACACAGGCTCGGTATCGACGATGCGCTGATTGGCCTGACCGTCGTCGCCGTCGGCACCTCCATGCCGGAGCTCGTTGCTTCTGCAGTCGCGGCAAAACGAGGCCAGTGCGACATCGCCGTCGGGAACGTCGTCGGCTCGAACATCTTCAACATGCTCTGGATACTCGGCGTCACTGCAACGGTTGTCGACCTGCCTTTCACCGTCGTCAGCAACACTGACCTTGCGATCGTAATCGGCTCGAGCACATTGATCCTGCTGGCCGTCGCGACCAGCAAACGCAATGCAATAGAGCGTTGGCAGGGGGCGGTGTTTATCGTGCTGTACATCGCCTACACGGGCTACGTGATCAGCCGCGCCTGACGACGGATCGAACTTACTTCAGTCGCATGCGGTAGAAATCCAGGATCTCGTCGACAGCGCGCCGCGTCGGTTGGCCCGCTTCGTCGACGAGGTGCAGCGTCACCACGCTGTGCGGGGCCATCGGCGCCTCGGCGGCATCCTCATCCGGTATGACCGTTGCCTTGAAGCGTTCGCCCAACGCCTGCTCGTAATCGGCAAAACGTGCCGCCGGGCACAGCTTGTCCCGCTCAAAACGATAGGCGAGTACCGTCAGGTCCTCCGCCTCGAGGCGATCCTTCACGCAACGCAATTCTTCCGGTGAAATGTGCATGCCCGCCTGTCGGAACAACGGGAGCGATGGCTGGGACAGCACCGGCGCCAGCATGGAAGGCTCCACCATCATCGAGAGCGCAAAATTACCGGTGAAGCACATACCGATCGCGCCCACACCCTTGCCGCCACACTCCTTGTGCGCATGGGCGGACAACGCCTTTAGCCAATCCACCACCGGGCTCGAGCGGTTCGCGGCAAATGCCGCGAACTCGCGGCTGATACAGGCACGCGCGATCGAACGCACCGCGTAGCCCATCGTGGGCGGCTTGCCGTCAGTGCCGAACAGGTGCGGCATGTACACCGTGAAGCCGGCATCCCGAACCCAGCGCGCAAACCGCGCCACGTGATAGTAGATGCCAGGCATCTCGGACATCACGATGACGGCCGGGCCTGTGCCGGTCACGTAGACGGTCTTGACCTGTCCTTCGAGTTCAATCTCCCGGGATTCGAAGTCGTCGAGCGATTCAAACGGTACGATCATCTCTGCCACGTTATGCCTCCCCATGCTGATCCGGACATCATAGACCACCCGGGCTCGTCGCTTCTTCGTCGTCGCTTCGGTTCCGGTACGACGGCACGTCGGCCGCGCCTTGCATGCCGGCAATCAATGGCGAAAATGGACACATGCTGCCAAATCCCGCTTCGATTACTGTCGCTCGCGCGGTGACCCCAGGTCCGGCAAACGTCGTTGGACTGCTTGCCGCAGCCCTCCTCGCACTCATCGCACCAATCGCACAGGCCGAGGGCTTTGCATGGTTTCCGCACAATGTCGACCCCCGGGTCATCATCGAAGTCAAACAGGCCATCGACGACGGCGCACCCGTGATAGCGAGAGATCTCGGTATCGCCCGGGTACCGACGGTCAACGTCCACGTCTGGGGTGATCGCATAGAGTTCGAGCGCGCTGCGTCAGGACGTCACATCGAGACCGTGGCGCGAACGCCATCGTTCATCGACAATACAGACGGCGTCCCCTCGATGAACCTGTTGCATACGGATACATCGCTGCGCATTCCCGCATTGCACATGCTCGCGCACCTCTACACGTTGGTGATCAATCCTGAGGCACAGGACAATCCGCGCTGGCTATGGGAATCGGTGGCATTGTACGAATCGAGGGATTTCCATCCGCCGACGCTGCTGTCGTGCATCACGCTCTCCCGCGCACCGACACTGGGTGAACTGAACGAGCCTGGATCGAACAAGGTCGAAGAGGTCGGCTATCTCATGGGTGAATATATTCACTCAATCTACGGCAACACGGCGCTGGCATCGCTGATTCGATCGGGCGGGGATATCAAGGGCACACTGGACGTCTCGGCCAACGATTTCAGCGAGGGGTGGATCGACGAGATCAGCCGTCGATACCTCCAGAAGAACCCGATACCCACCATCCTCGCAGAGCAGCAGATTGCCGCCGAGGTTTCCGGTAACACGTTCTACCTGGAGGATGGTCGCAGCCTGTATTTCGCAAAGGACAAATCGATGTACCTGAAGTCGCAACTCATGACGCAACAGGGAACCTGGCGCGTCAGGGGCGTCGCCGAGGTTTGTTGGC
>JAGRIN010000038.1:8788-13520 GCA_020443245.1 Pseudomonadales bacterium | reverse complement strand
TCGCTCTGTCGATAGCCTCGACACCGAACCGACACGCGGCTTTCAATTCTCCGGCCTGCTCGTATTCGAAGATCCGGTACGTGAGAGCGTTCCCGAGGCAATCGCGGCCTGCCGACAGGCCGGCATTCACATCGTCATGGTCACAGGCGATCACCCGACCACCGCGAGCGCGATTGCGCGCCGCATTGGTCTCGGGCAAGGCGAACCTCGCGTTGTGTCCGGAGAACTATTCGCATCAGGTGAGTTGGGGAATCTTTCGTTTCGCGAAATCGATGTCGTGTCGCGCGCTGTCCCCTCGCAGAAAGTCGAAGTGGTTCGCGCCCTGCAACAAAGCGGTGAAGTCGTGGCTGTGACGGGGGACGGCGTCAACGACGTGCCGGCCCTGAAGGCTTCCGACATCAGTTTTGCGATGGGCAGGCGTGGCACCCGAAGCGCACGAGAGACGGCAGACATTGTCCTGCTCGACGAGACGTTCAACACGATCACTCGCGCCATCGCCGAAGGTCGCCAGATGTTCGAGAACCTCAGGCTCGGGTTTGCGTACCTGCTCCTTGTTCACATACCGCTGGTTGCGACCGCGGCATTCATTCCACTCGCCGGTTACCCGCTACTTTATCTGCCGATACACATCGTCTGGCTGGAACTGGTCATCCACCCCACGGTGTTGCTCGCGTTCCAGGCTGATTCCCCGGATGGGGCACTGGCACCTGTCAATCGCACCGCTGCACGATTCTTCTCCACAAGAAACTGGATCGCTATCGCCCTTCTGGGTTTCGGGACGACGGCCATGATCGCCGCGGCCTACGACAGGAGTCTCGGCGACACCGCCAGCGTCGACCATGGGCGATCAATGGCGCTCGCATTGTTGACACTCGGTAGCGCGGCTATCGTCATTTCGCTACGCGGATTACGCTCGGGTGCCGCGCTCGCGATCTCGTCACTCACCGTCTTGATGACCGCGGTGTTCGTTCAGTTGCCGGTGCTCGACAACCTGCTCCACCTGGCGCCACTACATGTAGACGACTGGCTGATCGCCTGTGCCGGCGCACTCGTCATCGGCGCGGGCACCCGGTTCGGCGGATTCGTAAACGCCAGGCGCTAACCTTTGTCATTCAGGCGATCGCGGATTCGACCATAAGCGTCACCCAATTCGTCTCCGACGATAGACAGCGTATCGCGTGCTTCTCTCGCTTTGTCACCGGCTTCCTTCAGTGCAACATCGAGCTTTTTCTGCGCCTGCGCCCACTTTTTCTCCGCGACTTCCCATTCGTCCTTCAGTTCCGCGCTCGCAAGGTGCATCTGGACACGCAATTCGTCCCGTTCGGTTTTGAGCTGTTCCCAGAAAGCCTTGATCTTCTCGTCCACAGTTTCCGCCTTTTCATGCAGGGAATTCAAAAAAAGAATAGCGGTCCGGGCGGCGATGCCTGTTGATCTGGATCACCAAAAGTCAAAGACATCGCGGCCCAATTCAGGCTCGTGAACGGGTAAACTGTCGACACTTCCGTACCGATCCGGTACGCATCCCCTTTTCCCCATAACGGAGGACCCATGGCATCCGACACGGACAGTGAGAACCTGGCAATATTCTGCGATTTCGAAAACGTGGCGCTGGGTGTCCGCGACGCCAAACTCGAGAAGTTCAACATCAGCCTTGTCCTGGAGCGCCTGCTGGTCAAGGGCAGCATCGTGGCGAAGAAGGCATACTGCGATTGGGAACGCTACCGGGAATTCAAACCGGCCATGCACGAAGCGGCCTTTGAGCTGATCGAAATCCCCCACACCCGACAATCCGGCAAGAACTCCGCCGATATCAGGATGGTGGTCGATGCACTGGATCTCTGCTACACAAAAGAGCACATCGACACATTCGTGATCATATCGGGCGACTCCGACTTCTCCCCACTTGTCAGCAAACTGAGAGAAAACAACAAGCTCGTGATTGGTGTGGGCGTGAAGAGCTCCACGTCCGATTTGCTCATGAGCAATTGCGATGAGTTCATTTTCTACGACGACCTCGTACGCGACGATCAATCCAGTCGCAAGAAGCGAAAGAAGCCCGCACCAAAAAAGCCCAAAGAGAAGGAAAGCACAACGAAGGCGACGGCCAGGCAAGACGAGGACCCACTCGACGAGGCTGTCGGCCTGGTTGTCGAGACGGCGGAAGCCCTGCACGCGGAACGCGGTGGTCGGGACAAACTCTGGGGATCGATGGTCAAGCAGGCCTTGAAACGTCGACGTCCCGGCTTCAACGAGCGGTTCTACGGCGTGCGGTCGTTCAGCGACCTGTTGGAGGAAGCGGAGAACCGTGGACTACTGACGCTCGCCCTGGACGAGCGCTCTGGTGGATACCTCATACAGTCCATCTCGTCCGAAGACTGACGATTCTAGTAAACTGTCCACCCGGTCTTTAGGGGTATCCCCATGGAGTATGGATTCACCGAGGAACAGGCCCAGTTCCGCGATATCGTCGCACGATTCTGTCGCGAGAAGGCGCCGGTTCCCGTCATTCGGAAACTGATCGACTCGGAAAGCGGGTTCGACCAATCGACCTGGAAGCAGATGTGCGACGAGGTCGGTCTCGTCGGTCTCAATATTCCGGAGTCGCGCGGCGGGGCCGGGTTCGGTCCTGTGGAACTCGGGATTGTCATGGAAGAGCTGGGGTACTCTCTGCTGCCATCGCCTTACCTCTCCTGCGCGGTGCTGGCATGCACTGCGGTCGCGGAGATTGAAGACGCAGCCATCCGCGACCGACTCCTCGGCGAGATGATGACCGGCGCCAGTCGCGCGACGCTGGCCGTCGCGCCACGCGACGGCAATCCACTGATTTCCCTTTCGATATCAGAAGATGCAAGGCTCTCCGGTACGCTCGATGCTGTACTCGACGTCGCGACTGCCGACCGCCTCCTCGTCATCGCGAGTCGGGGCAACGCCAACGTCCTGTTTTCCCTCGACGGTCCTGACGGCATCAGGATCGAGTCCCTGCGCACGATGGATGGGACGCGGCGCCAGGGACGCGTCGTACTCGACAACGCAAGGGCGACGGCGCTGGGGACGCTGGACGATGCCGCCGTTGCGCGAATACGGAATACGGCGCTGGTCGCACTGGCCTGCGAAATGGTTGGTGGCGCAAGGGCACTCCTTGAGTCCGCCGTTTCCTACACCAACCTCCGTGTCCAGTTCGGTCGCACCATCGGCTCGTTCCAGGCAATCAAACATCGCCTTGCGGACCTGCTCGTCGACGTCGAACTGGCGACAGCCGGCGCGCGCCAGGCTGCACAAGCACTCGCGGCAGGCGAAGACGCCGGCGAGAACGCGAGTCTCGCAAAGTTCGTCGCCGCCGATGCCTGCATGAAAGCCGCCCTCGAATGCATCCAGCTCCATGGCGGGATCGGCTTCACCTGGGAGAACGACACACACCTGTGGTTCCGACGGGCCAAGAGTTCTGAAGTGCTGTTCGGTACACCGTCATTCCACCGTGAACGCATGTTGAAGGAGATGGGCGTATGAGCGACCTGAAGCAGATCGCCGCGGAAGTGCGGACCTGGCTCGAGGCGAACTTCGACCCGTCGCTCTCGCTGCGCGAATGGCGAGAGATACTCGTCGATTCTGGCTGGGGCGCACCGGACTTCCCAACGGAATACTATGGGCGCGGGCTCGATGCATCCGCCGTCGCTACCGTCAATGCGGAATTTGCCCGCGTCGGCGCAGTCGGCACGGCGAGTACCGGCCCACGACTGCTCGCGGCGGTGACACTGCTCGCGCACGGAGACCACGAACAGAAGCGAAAGTACCTGCGCGGTGTCCTGACAGGACAGGATGCGTGGTGCCAGCTTTTCAGCGAACCCGGCAGCGGTTCGGATCTTGCGGGTTCAACCACACGCGCCGACAAAGACGGCGATCGCTGGATCGTCAACGGCCAGAAGGTCTGGACGACCAGCGCACACCACGCAGACTTCGGCTTGCTGGTGGCACGCACAGACTGGGAAGTCCCCAAGCACCAGGGGCTCAGCTATTTCGTTCTCGAGATGAACCAGCCAGGTGTGGAAGTCCGCCAACTCAAACAGATGAACGGCCACGCTTCGTTCAACGAAGTGTTCTTCACTGACGCTGTGGTCCAGCCCGGCAACCTGGTCGGCAAGGAAGGCGAAGGCTGGGCCGTCGCGCTCACCACACTTGCCCACGAGCGAAGCTCGTTCGCCCGAATGCGTGGCGGTCAACAAGTCGAGGGGCGCAAGGGCCGGGTTTACGATGAATACGCTGAAGAACTTGCCATCAGCAATGAGCCCTATGTCTGGTATCCGCAGCGGGCGGGACGCGTCGACCTCATCGTCGAACGTGCACAGCAAACCGGTGCAATCCACGATGCTGTGATCCGGCAGGACATCGCTGGCGCACTCGCCATCTCGAAGTGTGCCAACTGGTTCTCGATGCAAAGCCAGGCTGCCAAGCGCGGCGGCGCGACCGGCTCAATTACGAAGCTGGCGGCGAGCAGGCTCGCGCAGGCCTGCGCGCGGGTCCACACCAGCATCAGCGGCCCGGAAGCAATGTACGAAGGCGAGTCCAGCGCTCACCAGGGCATCATTGCAGAGGTCTTGCTCTCGACGCCTGCCGTATCCATCGCCGGCGGCACAGATGAGATCCAGCGAAACATCATCAGCGAGCGGATCCTGGAAATGCCGAAGGAAACGCGCTTCGATGGCGGGCCGTTCAAGGACGTGCCCCGAAACGCCGA
>JAGRIN010000038.1:0-8778 GCA_020443245.1 Pseudomonadales bacterium | reverse complement strand
GGTAGCGCAAACCCCGTGTCGTCACCAGGCTCGCCCGCCCGGGCAATCCTTTATGCGTTCCTCGCCAATTTCTCGATCGCGATCGCCAAGCTCATCGCGGGCGTCGTCACTGCATCGGGCAGCATGATTGCAGAAGCAATTCATTCCGCAGCCGATACGACAAACCAGGTGTTGCTCTTCGTCGGGCTGCGCGGCGCGGCAAAGCGCCCGGATGCCGACCATCCACTCGGCTACGGAAAGCTTTCCTACTTCTGGAGCTTCATCGTGGCGCTGATGCTCTTCAGTATGGGCGGCGTCTTCTCCGTCTACGAAGGTCTTCACAAGCTCGAAGCCGGACACGAGCTGAATCATGCCTGGGTTGGTCTCATCGTACTGGCTGTTGCGTTTTGCATTGAAGGCCTCAGCCTTTTCGGCTGCCTGCGAGAGATCAACCTCATGCGAGGCGAGAAGCGGGTTTCGCAGTGGATCAGGGAAACACGTAACGCAGAGCTTGTCGTGGTGCTGGGCGAGGATCTTGCTGCCCTGCTAGGATTGGTACTCGCATTCGGTTTCCTGCTCACCGCCTGGCTCACCGGCAACCCTGCCTATGATGCACTGGGCTCCATCTCGATCGGTGTCGTGCTGATCGGTGTGGCGCTTTTTGTCGCGGTGCGCATCCAGTCCCTGCTGATCGGCAAGTCTGCCGAACCTGCGTTGCGCGCCCGCATCGACGAAGCCATCGCCGCCGAGGACGGCGTGAAGGAAGTCTTGAATACCATCACGCTTCACTTCGGCGCCAACGTCATGCTTGCGGCAAAGATCCGGTTCGACGATTCGCAATCGCTCGGCGAGGTCGTCGATATCATCAACCGGATGGAACAACGCCTCAAAGCGAACTTCCCGGAACTTGCCTGGTGTTTCATCGAGCCCGACCGGCAGGACTGACTGCCATCGGGCGACCTTCGCGATAAACCGCTACACTGGAAGTTTCGCTAGGATGGAAGCTATCCATGACAGACGAGACGAAAAGCACCGAAGACAAAGCGCCGGTAGCCGAACCGGTCGATCGAACCGTAACCACGAAGCACACCATCAAGGTCGGCGGCAAGGAACTCAAGTACACCGCCACCGTCGGGACGATCGTTATCCGGGAAGAGGTCGACAAGGAAGGTCACAAGGCGAAAGCCGAGATGTTCTTCATGTCGTTCACCAAAGACGGAACGCGCAACGCGGCCAGGCGGCCGCTCACGTTCTCTTTCAACGGCGGGCCCGGGTCATCCTCGGTGTGGATGTTGCTCGGACTGCTCGGCCCGCGCCGCGTACCGCTCGCGAAAGATGACAATGTGCGACTGTCACCACCGTTTCACCTGACCGACAACGAGTACACGTTGCTGGAAGAAACAGACCTGGTCTTTATCGACCCGATCGGCACCGGTTACTCTCGCCCGCTCTCGGGCGAGAAGACTGATCCAGATGAATTCTTCTCGTTCCGACGCGACCTGGACTCTGTGGGCGAGTTTATCCGCCTCTATATCAGCCGTAACGAGCGCTGGCATTCGCCGAAATTCCTGATCGGCGAGAGCTACGGCACCACCCGCGCTGCCGGGTTGTCCGGTCACTTGCAGGATCGCCACGGACTGTTCCTGAACGGGATCATGCTTGTCTCAGTTGTGCTGAATTTCCAGACGATACTTTTCCATCATGGTAACGACCTTCCATACGTCCTTTACCTGCCGAGCTTCGCACTGACTGCGCGATACCACGGCAAGCTTGCGAAGAAGTTCCAGGACATGGACCAGGTCGCGTTCATCGCAGAAGTCCGGAAATTTGCCGAGACCGACTATGCCGCCGCCCTGATGAAGGGCGATCGACTCGAAGCCAGGGAGTACGATCGCATCGCCGCTCGCGTTGCCGCCTACACCGGTCTCGCCGAGAGCTACGTAAAGGGTTGCAACCTGCGCGTCGAAATCATGCGGTTTTCCAAGGAACTCCTTCGCGAGGCGAGCCTCAGCGTGGGGAGATTCGACAGTCGCATCACCGGCATCGACCGTGACGACGTATCGGAGAACTTCGAGCGCGACCCGAGCTTCGACATCGTGCACGGGGTCTACTCCGCTTGCCTCAACGATCTCGTCAGGCGCGAGCTCAAGTTCGAGTCGGACCTGCCGTACGAAATACTGTCGTTCAAGATCCTGCCGAGGTGGAAGTACTCGGAACACCAGAACAGCTACGTGAACACAGCTGAAACCCTGCGCAACGCGATGATGAAGAACCCGCATCTCAAGGTGTTCGTGGCGAACGGCCGTTACGACCTTGCGACACCTTTCTTTGCGACCGAATACACATTCGACCATCTCGGGTTACGCGGCGCGGCGCGCGAGAACGTGGAGATGGCTTACTACGATGCAGGTCACATGATGTACGTGAACCGCAAGAGCCTTTCGGCACTCGCAGGGGATCTCAAACGGTTTGTGAAGCGCGCGTCCTAGCGCCGCCGCGAAGGCGTGGCTGCCCGGCCAGGACTCGAACCTGGACTAACAGAGTCAGAGTCTGCTGTGCTGCCAATTACACCACCAGGCAAGTGGGGGTCGCCATTGTAGGGGATTGGTGCGTACAACAACACTCCCCCACAACCTGCGTGCGCAGGTGTACGGGCAATAGCGTTGTCAGGACGTAGCAGTGTTCTCGAGAAGACCCGGCGACCTTGCTCGCTCGCCGGGTCTGCTCGTTCAGGAAGGTTTGCGTTTGCGACCCAGGCCTGCGAGACCGAGCGCACCCATGCCCAGCAGGGCGAGCGAACCGGGTTCCGGTACGTTTACTGCATCGTACGTCAGGTCGAGATTCAGGCCGACGATGTTGAAGTGGCCCTGGTCTACGAGAATGCCGTAGTTGAGCAGGCCATCGCTCGTCAGGTCGGACATCGAGAAGTCCGTCAGTGCTTCTGTCGCGGAAATGTCACCGAAGTCATTGCGATCGTAATACGTCGTCTGGCTCGGCCCGTAGTAGGAGTAGTAGTTCTGGGTGTACAGGAGAAGGTCCGGGCTTGCGGTGCTGTCGGTGATCATCTGGTCGCCGAAGTCGACCAGGAGCACGTCTGCCTCGCCATCGCCGGTGTACGTGTCGTAAAAGCTCGTGTAGACCGCAGTGCTATAGCTCCCACCGCCATAGCACGTGCTCCAGCCATGCCAGCCGCAGCTGTAGGAGTAACTGTAGTAAACAGACCGGTAGTGTGAAAACTCCGAGCCGGTGTACACCGTGTAATTTGGCGTGGCTGTCTCGCTGGAAAAGCCGTACATGGTGATGGAGGCGCCGGTGATATCGATATCGACGCCGTTGTCCGACATGTCCTGCAGGAACGGGTTGATGTCGAAGGCGCCCTCGAGCATCGAGCCCTGGCTCAGGTACTGGTCGAGTGAAAACTCCAGTGTCATGACATCTGCTGAAGCGGCCTGGCTGTAAAGGCCTGACAACATCAATCCCGACACACCGATCTTTTGGGTCAAATACATACTGCTTTCCTGGTCTGCGATCGTACTTCGATCAGGTAAGCAGAAATCATGCCAGACTTATAAATCAATAACTTACGTGATTTCAGCACTACCGTTGTAAAGCAGACCGACAGTCACTGTCCAATCCGGTTTACAATGACGCGCTGGGTGAGTCGCTTCTCTTCGACCTTGCCGAGATCCGGCGGCACTTTCACTTCGATAGAGTGAAAGACATTTCCGGGCCAGATCACAAGGCGGTTCTTGTTGCCGTCGATCACGTCGACCTTCTCCCAGATCCCGCTCGAATCGGTGATGTAACGCTTGTCGCCCGGGTTCTCGTCACTGCGCGTTGTAATCCGCGCATACTGTTCCCTATGCTCATCGGTGACGACACTCATAGACCCCGTCTCCTTGTTGCGGAAGAATACCGTCCCGCCGAAGTCAGCCGAATTGAGGTAGATGACGCCCAACATAGGTGTCGCGTCGATGTGCGGTTGCCCCTGCAAACCCAACAGGCCATTTTCCGGCGTCGTCAGAATGGAGAAGTCAGTCGAGATTGCCGAGCCGGAGATCGGTTTTCCTGTCGCGTGACTCAGCACCTTCGCCATGAAGTCGCTGAAAATCCTGATCGACGGGTCATTGGACGGCAATGGTTGATGCCGGCCCGGATAGTAAGCCTGGGATTCGGGGAAGCTCCTCTCGAACGCAAACTGCCGAACGGCATCGGGATCGACATACAAATCGTCGATCAAAAAGAGAGGCACTTCTCGATTCCCCAACCAATAGACGTAAGGTCTGGAGTTGGCGTTGATCCTGAAAACGTTCATCATTGACCTTCGGTAGTTCCTTGGCCAGGAGAGTGGTAGTGGCACACGAAAAAACCTTTGTCATCGTCGGCGGCGGTTCGTCCGGTTGGATGACGGCAGCATTCCTGACATCGGTGTTCGAGAACACTCCCCACAAATTCGTCCTGGTCGAATCGAGTGAGGTGCCAAGTATCGGCGTTGGCGAGGCGACCGTCCATAGCATCCGGGGATTTCTCGCTGCGTGCAAGATCGAGGAGGGCCGGTTCCTGCTCGAAAGTGCAGGCACATTCAAGCATGGCATTCTCTTCAAGGACTGGAACCAGGTGCCTGAAGGCGCGACGATCGGCAACCAGTTCTTCCACTCTTTCGAGCAGTATCCCCAGATCGCGCCGGAACACATGGCGAGCCACTGGATAAACGCCACACTCGGCGGCAAGAACACAGAACGCTACGATCGCTGGTCCGGCGTTCAGAGCATCCTCGCTGCCGGCGGCAAATGCCCAAAGACCTGGCAAGATACCGCCTACCAGGCGCCGGTGCCGTACAGCTATCATCTCGACGCCAACAAGTTTGCACACTTCCTGAAGGAAGTAGCCACCGCTCGTGGCGTTCAGCACCATGTGAAACACATCCTCGACATCAAGCAGGATGATCGCGGCAACATCACCTCACTCGTGCTCGAAGGCGGTGAGAGCATCGATGGTGACTTCTTCTTCGATTGCACGGGCTTCGCCAGCGTCCTGTCGCGGAAGCTCGGCGCTACGTTCAAGGACATGCGCTACCTGCTTTCCTGCGATCGCGCTGTAACCATCCGTGTGCCATTCGCTGACGAGAACCATGCGCCTCGACCCTACACAACGGCGACCGCCCGCGATATCGGCTGGACGTTCGAGATCGACCTGCAAGCACGCCAGGGTATCGGACTGGTCTACTCGAGCGACCATGCCGGCGCCGAGGAGGCAGAGCGCGCCATCAGGCGCGACTTCCCCCAGATACCGGACGACGCCGAGCTCAATCACCTGCGCATGCAGGTCGGCCGCCTCGACCGGGCATGGAACAAAAACTGTCTTGCACTCGGTCTTGCGGCCGGCTTTATCGAACCGCTCGAATCGACAGGCTTGTACATGGTCGAAACGGCACTGCGACTCTTCGTCGACTACCTTGACCTTGAAGTCAGGGAGACGGCGCTCAGCAATCGGTTCAACGACATCTTCAACGATCTGTTCGATGAAGCTGCCGACTTTGTGTTCCTGCACTACTATCTCTCGAATCGCCAGGACACGCCGTTCTGGCAGGATGATCGGTATAACAAGCAATGTCCGGAGCAACTGAGGGCCTTGCTCGACCTGTGGGAGCACAAGATTCCAACCGATACAGATCCGACAAACCAACACCTGATCTTCCAGTCACCGAGCTATGCGGCGATCCTCTACGGCATGGGACATCTACCAAAGCATGTGCCGCAAAGCGTCGCACACATACCTCCGGAGAAGAGCATGGAGCACCTCGCACAACTCCAGCGAATCCAGAAAGCCGCAATCACCAGCTCGCCCATACACGAGGAATTCCTGCAAAAGTACACCGCCACGTTCAGGTAGCGCGCACCAACGTGCGCGGTATTGATGCAGTGCCGAATTTCATTGCCAGAGCCGAAATGTTCTGAGTTTCTGTTCATTCAAGCATCAAGGTAATCCTCCGGCTTGTTACTGGCTCATGGCATTTATCGATCGTCCCTTTGCTCACGAAGTGCAAGCCACTCATACAGCACCGGCAAGAGAATCAATGTCAGCAACGTAGACGTGATCAATCCGCCGACGACAACAGTGGCGAGCGGCCGCTGCGTTTCCGCTCCCACACCGGTAGATATCAGCATCGGCACCAATCCCAGGATCGCGACGCTCGCGGTCATGAGCACCGGGCGCAACCTGAGGCCGCAGCCTCGCCTGACAGCCTGACCCACAGATTCGCCCGAAGCTCGCAGTTCATTAACAAAGCTGATGAGCACGATGCCGTTCAGCATCGCCACACCAAACACGGCGATAAATCCGATCGCTGACGGTACTGAAAGGTATTGTCCCGTGACGGACAGGCCGACGATACCGCCGATCGTGGCAAAGGGTACATTGGCGATCACAAGCGTCGCATACCTAACGGACTTGAATGCGGTATAGAGCAGCACGAAGATGAAGAAGATCGTTACAGGAACTATTACCGAGAGCCGCGCCATCGCTCGCTGCTGGTTCTCGAAGGCGCCACCCCATTCAATCCAGTATCCCGGCGGCATCTCGACGCCTGCGGCGATTGCATCGGAAGCTTCCCGAACAAAGCTGTCGACATCGCGTCCCTGGACGTCCATCTGGATCACCGCATATCGCTGGAGCTGCTCTCGCCGAACGAATGAGACGCCCTCAGAGAGGCTGACGTCGGCGAGTTGCGACAGCGCCACCTGCGCGCCCGCGGCTGTTCTGAGGGGGATGTCCTTGATCGCCTGTACTGACGATGTGGATGCGTCTGCCAACCTGACGGTGATATCGAATCGCTTCACACCGTCAATCCGGCTACTGACAGGCTCGTTGCCGATGCCCGCGCGCACTACAGACAGTACATCGTCCGCGTTCAGTCCGTAGCGAGCGAGCCGATCGCGCCGCACCGCGATGCGAATCTGAGGCTTGCCCGCGTTCGCTTCGAGGGAAAGGTCTCGAACACCCGGCACCGCGGCCACGACATCCTTGATACGACCGCTCAGTCTTTCGAGTTCCTCCAGATCCTCTCCATAAAGTTTGACCGCCAACGTCGCGCGCACGCCCGAGATCAACTCCTCGACTCGCATCTGGATCGGTTGCGTGAACGCCACCACGGCGGTGGGCGCAACTTTTTCAAGCGTCTCGCGCATATCCGTTGCGAGTGCGTCAAAGCTGCGCGGTGTATTCCATTCAAATGTGGGCTTGAGATCCGTGTAGATCTCCATGTAATTGACATCGGCCGTCTCGCCCTTCTCGGCGCGACCGATCATCGCGACCGTGGTGTTGACTTCCTGGTACCCGGAAAGCGCTGTCTCAATACGTTCCGACAGATCGATCGATTCATCCAATGAAGTGGACGGAATCGATGTCACCCGCCACATGATTGAGCCCTCCTGGAGCTGCGGCATGAATTCCTTACCCAGGAAGGGAAAGAGCGCAAGACTACCCGCGAGTAAGAAAAGTGCTGCCAGCACCACCGGTCGCTTGTGTGCAAGTGACCATCCCAGTGCCGGCAAGTAAAGGCGCTTTGCAGCGGCTACCAGCCACGTGTCGCGCTCTTCCCTTGGCCTCAAAATCAGCGCAGCCAGTACAGGAATCAACGTAAGCGACAGTAAGAGCGATCCTGCCATAGCAAAACTGATGTTGAATGCCATTGGCTTGAACAGCTTTCCTTCGAGGCCCTCCAGCGAAAACAGCGGCAGGAATACGACGATGATGATCAGGATCGCGAACGCGACCGGATTTGCAACCTCGCGCGCCGCAGCAAGCACGGCCGAGCTTCGATCGACGTCTGCTCCGTGGGCGCGGCGCTCGGCCATGATCCTGAAGGTATTTTCGACCATCACCACCGCACCGTCGACCATCATGCCGATGCCGACGGCGAGGCCCGCGAGCGACATAAGGTTTGCCGAGAGGCCAGCCTGCGCCATGCAAATGAACGCGATGAGCATCGCGAGCGGCAGCGCGGCGATCACCACCAGTGCCGAGCGCGTTTCACCCAGAAAGAGAAACAGTACGATCGCGACCAGAATGGATCCCTCGATGAGCGCACGAACCGCCGTGCCGACGGCTTTGTCGACGAGCGCGCTGCGATCATAGATCGGACGCAGTACCACGTTGTCCGGGAGCGCGGCGCGAACCGTTTCGAGCCTCGCCTTGACCGCGTCCACGACGGCAGCCGCGTTCTCGCCAATTCTCGCGAGGGCCATGCCAAGTACGACTTCCTTACCGTCTCGTGTAACAGCGCCGAAGCGGATGCCGCCGGCTTGTCTGATCTCAGCGACGTCACGTAGGTAGACGGGCGTACCATCATCGACCTTGACGACAATATCTCCGATATCCTCCGTCCCGGATACGAGTCCCAGCCCACGGACCAGGTATTGCTCACTGCCTACATCAATGTACTGCCCGCCTACCTGCCGATTGTTCGAACCGATAACCGTCATCACATCGGTAAACGTCAGGTCGTACTTGATGAGCAGAAGTGGATCGATGACGACCTGGAACTGACGTTCCTGTCCGCCCCATGAAGTAATGTCATCCACACCCGGCGCCGTGCGGAGGATGAGTCTCACCGTCCAGTCCTGCATTGTGCGCAGGTCCATGTCGGTAGTCTCTGCTTCCAGCGCTTCGTCCGCGCGCTCGAGGGTATACCAGAGAACTTGCCCGAGACCGGACGTATTGGGGCCCATTTCCGGCGTCCCATAACCTTCCGGCAACCTGTCACCAACTTCGAGCAGCCTCTCCATTACCAGGCGACGC
>JAGRIN010000398.1 GCA_020443245.1 Pseudomonadales bacterium | reverse complement strand
AGTGAATGCCCGGCGGGATGTCGCCCTCGCTGACGCGGCCAAACTCGAGCATCACCGCACGCTCGAGCTCCGTCACGACGAATACCGAGTTGATGCCGAGAATACCGAGCGCCACGACAATAACGGTTAAAACCAATCCTCTTGTAGACATTTAACGTTCCCCCCGGCGACTGCTTGGGCGACCACTCGAATCGACTCGCGAGGTAGGGTTCGACGTCACTGAACCCGACGGTGAACCGTTGGACTGATCCTGGTTTGCCTGCTTGATGATATCGGCAAGCGGCAGCATCAGCAGGTTGTTGCCGTTCTTCACATCTACCACGATCTTGGTACTGTTCGTGAACACCGATTCGATCGTGTCGATATACATCCTCTCCCGCGTCACGTTCGGCGCCTGCTTGTATTCCGCATACAGCTTGTTGAAACGTTCCGCTTCACCGCGGCTCTGTGCGATAACGCGTTGCTGGTAACCCTGCGCTTCCTCGAGCATGCGCTGGGCCTGGCCTCGTGCTTCGGGAACGATCTGGTTGGAGTACGCATTGGCTTCGTTGCGGAACCGGACCTCGTCCTCACGCGCCTTGATCACATCGTCAAAGGCCGCGCGCACGGCATCCGGCGGCGCCGTTTCGTCGATGATCACCTGAGTGACCTGCACGCCCGTGCCGTAACGGTCCATGTATTCCTGGATACGGTTTCGGACACGATGACCGAGTTCCTCTCGTCCTTCGGTCAGGACATCGTTCATCACCGAACTGCCGACTTCGTGACGCAGCGCACTCTCCGTCGCCTGGTAGAGACTCTGGTCAGGGCTCCTGACGCGGAGCAGGTACTGCTTCACGTCGCTGATCACGTACTGCACCGACATCTTCACTTTGACGATGTTCTCGTCCTCGGTGAGCATTTCCGATGAGTGCTCGCGCGTACGCACGGCGGTGACGTTGGCTTTCAGCACCTGGTCGATCAGCGGCGGATTCCAGTGAAGGCCAGGCTGAACGAGCTGGTCCTGCGCCTTGCCGAACCGGAGCACCACGCCTTCTTCCTGCTGGTCGATCGTGTAGAAGCCCATGACGGCCCAAATTACGACGATGATCGCAAGCCCGAGCCACAACACATTGAGGCTCGCCTTGCTGCCACCGCTACCGCCACTGCCACCACGGCCTCCGCCCCCGAACATGTCCGAGAGACTCTTCTGCAGTTTCTTGAAGGCTTCGTCGAGGTCAGGCGGGCCCTGATCGCCGCGATTGCCCCAGGGGTCCTTGTCGCCCCCTCCAGGCTCGTTCCACGCCATAGGTATTCTCCGTTTCGCTCACATTGGACGAAAAGGGGCGTATTTTCCCATTAATACCCCCAATAGTCATATCTTGTTGTCGGCAAGGCTCGTCAGCCGAACGCAATCCCCGCACGCCCCGCGAGGCGGCGCAGCCGATGCTCCTCAATTCGCACCTTCATGTGAATGACACCGTCTTCGGAGGTTTCCTCCGCGACCACGGCGCCAAGTGCGAAGAGTTCCGCGCGCAACTGGCCCTGGGACGGATCGATGTCGACGGTGGTTTCGATCACGTCACGGGAAATAAGCTGACTGGTGGCCTGAATGAGCAGGTCGATACCCTCACCTGTCTGCGCGGAAAGCCACACGCGCGTGGGCATGCCCTCGGCATCGCGGTCGATGCGCGCGCGCTCGTCAAGCAGGTCGATCTTGTTGTACACGAGCAGCTGCGGGACACACTCGGCACCGATTTCCGCCAGCACTTCGTCAACCTGGCTGATGTGATAATCCTTCTCGGGGGAGGAGGCATCGACAATGTGCAGCAGCAACTGCGCTTCCTTGACCTCCTCGAGCGTCGCGCGGAACGCATCGACAAGACCATGGGGCAGGGAGCGGATGAAACCCACTGTGTCGGTCAGGATCGCCTTGCCGACAACGGGCAGTTCGAGTTGCCGGAGCGTCGGATCGAGCGTTGCAAACAACTGGTCGGCGGCATGGACGTCCGCCTCGCATACGCGGTTGAAAAGCGTCGATTTGCCCGCGTTGGTGTAACCCACCAGCGAGATCGTATTCACGTCGGCTCGCTTGCGCGCCCGTCGGCTCTGGGCGCGTTGCCGCCGTACCCGCGCAAGGCGCTCGTTGATGCGCTTGATGCGCGTGCCGATCATGCGCTGGTCCGCTTCGAGCTGGGTTTCACCGGCGCCCGTCACGCCCATCGCTGCGCCCTGTCCACGCCCCGCGCCACCACGCTGGCGATCAAGGTGAGTCCATCCGCGCACAAGACGTGTTGCGGCATGCTGAAGCTGGGCCAGCTCGACCTGCAGCTTGCCTTCGTGCGTCCTCGCCCGCGCGGCGAAAATATCGAGAATCAGGCCGGTACGGCCAAGCACGCGCCGCGCCAGGACCCGCTCCAGGTTTCTCTCCTGGGCAGGTGTCAGGTCGTGATCGAAGATCACGATCGCCGCCTCGAGTTCATCCGCACGCTCGACGATCTCCTGCAGTTTTCCTGACCCGACGAATGTTCGAGGGTCAGGCGTCCGCAGTTTCACATCGGCACATCCGACGGGGACGAGCCCCGCAGACACAGTCAACTCCCACAATTCAGCTGCGGAAGCATTTTCCTGCTCGATGTGAACGAGAAGTGCGCGAGAACCGGATTCCGGTCGTTCAAAGAACAAATAATCAACCCTGGCCGGTCAACGCCGACCTAATCATCGCTTCCTTCATCACCTGACGAAGGAATCTTCACATTTCGTGAAGGTACCACGGTCGAGATCGCGGACTTGTAGATCATCTGGCTGACGGTATTCCGCAGCAGGATCACGAACTGATCGAAAGACTCGATCTGGC
>JAGRIN010000397.1 GCA_020443245.1 Pseudomonadales bacterium | reverse complement strand
AGCGCGATGCGTGAAGTTGCCCGGGCCAATAGACCTCCTGGACGAATAGTTTCTCGATTCACTGTAACGGCTACCGGGAGATGTATCTACTTCATCAGTCACGGAGGGGTTTCAGGAGCATTCGACCGCTTATTTATGTCCGCGTTCAGCGGTGAGTGGCCTGCTCATCAGATATACTGTACGCACAGAGACGAAATCCGGAAATGTATTCATGACAGTCGACGAGACGCTCGATGCCAGCGGGCTGACGTGCCCGCTGCCTTTGCTGAAGGCCAAGCAGGCCCTGAACCGCATGGCCGAAGGGCTGGTGCTGGAGGTTGTCTGCACCGACCCGGGTTCGGTACGCGACTTTCGCGTGTTCTCGGAGCAGAGCGGTCACGAACTCCTGAAGTCCCAGGAGGAAGACGGCACCTACCGATACTGGCTCAGGAAAGCGTGATCGCGGAACGAAGCCATGTTTGATGTCGTAAGAAGCTGGATCGACCGTTTCCTTTCGGAAGAAGAAGCGGTTCTGCTTGCCGCAATCCTCATTTCCTGCACGATCGTGATCCTGACGATGGGCAAGATCCTGGCACCGCTTTTGACCGGGATCGTCATCGCTTACGTCATGCAAGGGGCGATCAAGGCCTTCGAGCGGCTGCATTTCCCCAAGGGGCTCGCGGTCTGGTGTACGTTCCTCATGTTCATGGGCGGGTTCGTGGCACTGCTTCTCGTCGTCATCCCGCGCGTGTGGCGGCAGATGCGCCTTTTGTTCGACAACCTGCCGGCGATGGTGCAGGAAGCCCAGGGACTGCTGCACGAACTGCCCGCCAAATACCCGCAGTTCGTTTCCGAACAAATTGCCGTGAGCTGGGGCGATTTGCTCAACGAGCAGGTCGGCGACATAGGCCAGTGGCTGGTGTCGGTCTCAATCTCCCAGTTGCCGCTCATTGTGACGGTGGCGGTTTACACGATGCTGATTCCGATCGTCGTGTTCTTCCTGCTCAAGGACCAGGACGAAATCGTGAACTGGTTCAAGCTTCGCCTGCCTGCACATCGTCCGCTGCTGAATCGCATCGGGCATGAGATGAACATCCAGATGTCCAACTACATTCGTGGCAAAGTGATCGAGATCATCATCGTCGGCGGTGCGAGTTACGTGATCTTCAAGATATTCGGCCTCAACTATGCCGCGCTGCTGGCCTTTCTCGTCGGCCTGTCGGTGATCGTACCTTATGTCGGATTCGTCGCCGTGACGTTTCCGGTCGTCATCATCGCGTACCTGCAGTTCGGCTGGAGTCCGGACCTTCTGTGGCTCCTTGGCTGGTATTTCGCCCTGCAGAGTCTCGACGGACTGGTGATTGTGCCGCTGCTTTTCTCCGAAGCGGTGAACCTTCATCCTGTCGCAATCATTACCGCGATCCTGGTGTTTGGCAGCTGGTGGGGCCTGTGGGGAGTATTTTTTGCGATACCGCTCGCGACCCTGGTCAAGTCGGTGATGTCGTCGTGGCCACGCGGCGAAAACGAAGAGGGTGCCGGGGCAGGTTGAGGCGGCGGTTGTCCTGTCCGGGGCAGGCCGTTAAGATTGCGCGGTATTTTTGAGGGGCGTCCAGTTATGATCGAAGGCAGCATCGTCGCGTTGGTTACTCCCATGCATGCGGACGGCGCCATCGACTGGAAACGTCTCGATGAACTGGTGGAATGGCATATCGAGGCCGGGACTGACAGCATTGTGCCTGTCGGCACGACCGGCGAATCGCCCACTGTGACGCCGGCCGAGCATTGCGACATCATCGCCCGCGTCATCGATGTCGCGGGGAAACGCGTCCCCGTGATTGCCGGTACCGGCGCCAATTCGACGCAGGAAGCCATCGAACTCACCGAGGCGGCGAAGGCGGCCGGTGCGGATGCGTGCCTGCTGGTGACGCCTTACTACAACAAGCCAACACAAGAAGGACTCTACCTTCACCACAAGGCGATCGCCGATGCGGTCGCTTTGCCCCAGGTGCTCTACAACGTCCCGGGGCGGACGGCGTGTGACATGTTGCCCGAAACTGTGGCCCGTATTGCGGAGCTCGACCTCGTCATCGGCATCAAGGAGGCGACCGGCGACGTCAACCGGACGCTGAAGATTCTGGAACTTTGTGGCACAAAGCTGGTCGTTTACTCAGGGGATGACGCCACGGCGGTGGACCTGATGCTGAACGGCGCCCGTGGCACGATCAGTGTCACAGCCAACGTGGTCCCCGACAAGATGGCGGCGGTGTGTGCCGCGGCGGTAACGGGCGATGCCGAAAAGGCGAGGTCCCTGAACGAACCGCTGATGGGCCTGCACACTGGATTGTTTCTCGAGGCGAATCCAATTCCGGTCAAGTGGGCACTTGCGGAAATGGGCAAGATCGAGCGCGGTATCCGGTTGCCGCTGACCGAGCTTTCCGAGCAGTACCGTGATGCGGTGCGGGAAGCACTGCGTATTGCCGGAGCGATCAACTAGTTCATGAAAAAATTCCTTCTTCTTTTGCCCCTCAGTGCGCTCGTTGTGGGCTGCGGCTGGGGCACCTACGACCGCAACGAAAAGTATCTCGAAGCGCGATCCATCAAGCGCGTCGATGTGCCGCCTGCGCTCGACAAACCGGATTTCGAGGACGCGCTGGTGATTCCCCAGGCATCGGATGTCCGTGACATTGCCGGCCAGCGCCTGAACGTCGGGTTGCCCGATTCGATTGCGACGGATCTCGGTGTCGACCAGATCGTGATCAAGAAACTGGGCGACACCCGCTGGGTCTTCGTCGACACGTCGCCTGCGACCGTGTGGCCTAAGGTGAGGCAGTTCTGGCAGGACAACAACATTCCCCTCGCGGTTGCC
>JAGRIN010000396.1 GCA_020443245.1 Pseudomonadales bacterium | reverse complement strand
TGACGACAAGGACTCGCTCGACATGCCAACGGTCCGCAATGAAACCGGCGAGCACGCCGCCAATGGGGCGCATCCAGAGTCGGCCCACGGTAATCCATCCGACCATCACAGCGGAAAGCGACATCTCTGTCTGGAGGAAACCCGCGAAGGAGTAAGTGGAATAGAACAACGTGTACCCCGCAAAGATGCAGATCGCGCACAGCCAGATTTGTTCGTTGCCAAGCAGCATCATCGTGTTCCGGAATGTCCCGTGTCCGGTCTCTTCCTTCTCCGCGCGAGGCGAGTCATCCGATTCGCTGATGGTGAGGTACACAATCGGCGCCATCGCAAGCAGGACGACCACGTACATCAGGATGACGTGACGCAGCGCCTGGGGCGTCGTCGCATCCATGTTGCTGACGGCCCACGCGAAACCCGCTACCGCAAGCGATGCCAGCGTCGCCTCTACCACGCCGCGTCCGCCCTCCAGCACGCCAAAGAACCGACCCTGCCGGTTCTCACCGGCAATCAGCGTGGTTTCCTTGATCAGCGCTGCCCAGAACGTCAGCCCCGTCGTCACACCCCAGCCGGCGAAGATGACCTGCAGCGCACCGAATGACGGAATCGTCCAGTACCAGATACCGAGCAATCCCGTCATTGCGAGCGAAAAGCTGAGCAGTTTACGCGGCGACACACGATCGGCGAGCCAGCCGGACGGCAGGTAGGTGAGCGTAAACAGTACGCCGAGCATGCTGTAACACTCGCCGAGCTGGCTGTTGGTGATGTTGAAGGTCTCGAGCATCGAGACCTCGAAGTTTTGCCGCAGGTACAGCAGGGGGTAGATCACACCGGCCGCGAAGACCAGTACGGTCAGTTGGAGGTAAGGGGAGACTGCGGCCTTTCTTTGCGCCTCATCGGCGATAGCGGAGTTCACGGATTTTTCTTCTCCATTCAGCTTGTGTTCGGGGTGGGGTCGATGCGCGGTGAACCTCGCCTGCGCCAAAGGTGCGCAAAACCTAATCCGACAATCAGCACCGCGCCGAAGTAGACAGTCGGCAACACGGCAATATCGACCCGGTTCAGCACGTTGACGGCAACGAGAAAAGCGACGGCAAGGTTGCGGATCGAGCCTTCAATGGCGATTGTCGCCGCGTCGGTCGAAGACAGGCCTACCACGCGAGAGACAAGAAAGCCTGTTGCGAGTGCGGCGACGCAAAGTCCCAGCGCCCAGGGCAGGGTGGCAGGAATCGCTGGCAGTACCGTGTCGGACTGCTGGTAGAGCACAGACAGAATTGCCGCATAGAGCGCAACCTGGGTCCACTTCTGGATTGATCCGATTCGCGGTATGACGAAATCGGGAAATCGGTGGCGCCAAAGCATGCCAGCGCCCACGGGCAGGACAACGAGAACAAGTAGCTGCATCAACGTCTCGCCAATGGGTACCGAAACCGTCCCGGCGATGGCGGGTAGCAGGTACCCGAAGAGTGTGACGAAGAGCGGAACGGTAAAGAAGGACAGCAGGCTCGATACGGTTGTGAGTACGACAGAAAGCACAAGGTCGGCGCGTGCCACGAGGACCAGGATGTTCGAGAAGCCGCCGCTGGGACAAGCGGCAATCAGCAGGATGCCTGCGAGGAGTGGTTCGGATAGCGGCAGCTTGAGCAAGACGACCAGGCTGACCAGCGACACAGCGAGCGCCGGAAAGACACAGGTGTGAATCAAAGTACCAAGCAGCGGAATACGCGGGGTGCGGGCGATGGCGCGGAACTGCTGCCATTGCAGTTCCACGCCGACACCGATCATCGATGCGAAAACCGTAGGGGGCAGCAGAACCTGCTGGGCGTTGATATCCGGCATGCGCCTACCGCTTTACAGGCTCAGGCAATGACGAAGCCCTCGTAGTCGTTCGCCGCAACCTCGTCGCACTTGGCTCGATAGGCAGTCATGCCGGCAACATAAGGCATGAACACGCGCGACTTTCCTGGCACGTTGGCACCCACGTACCAGGAGTTGGCTTGCGGGAAGAGCGTTGCGTCGGCCGCCTCGCGCACATGGTCGACCCAGGCCTCCTGCGCCTCGTCGGTTGCTTCGATGCGCGCGCAGTTTCGCTCGCGCAATCGCTGGATGCAGTCGGATATCCACTCGACGTGCTGCTCGATAGCGACCGGCATGTTGGTCAGCACCGAGGGGCTGCCCGGGCCGGTGACTGTGAACAGGTTCGGGAAGCCGGCGATCGCCAGGCCAAGATAGCTGCGCGGCCCGTTCGCCCAGGCTTCTTTCAGCGTCAGCCCGTTCGCACCGGTGATGTTCATGTTGAGCAGTGCGCCGGTCATCGCGTCGAAGCCGGTGGCGAACACGATGGCGTCGAGTTCGTATTCCCTGGATTCTGTGCGAATGCCTTTGGATGTGATCTCAACGATCGGGTCCTTGCGCACGTTGACCAGCGTGACGTTGTCGCGGTTGAAGGTGACGTAGTAATCGGTGTCGATCGGGGGCCGTTTGGTGCCGTAAGGGTGGTCGAACGGGATGAGATTCTCCGCCGTTTCCGGATCCTTCACGGTCTCGCGAATCTTGCTGGCGATGAAGTCCCGTGCGGTTTTGTTGGCGAATTCATCCGCTACCAGGTCCGCAAACGTCTCGCCGAGGAACCGGAACCCGCCCAATTCCCAGAAGTGCTGGTAGATTTGCTCGCGCTCCTCATCGCTGACGTCGCTCGCCAGGCGCTCGATAGCCTCGAAAGGGAAGCCGCCTTCGGAGGCACGGCACTTTGCGCGGATCTCGTCATAGTGCGCCTTGATCTCGTCGAGTTCTTCTTTGGTCAGGGGTGCGTTGCGCGCGGGTACCGAATAGTTTGGCGTGCGCTGGAATA
>JAGRIN010000395.1 GCA_020443245.1 Pseudomonadales bacterium | reverse complement strand
CGTGGCCGTCCTGCACATGGCGTGTCACGGTGTAGGTCGTTATCGCGCTCGCGACCTCACCGAAGCCCAGTCCTCCCATTCCATCGGCAACTATCCAGAGATTGCTGTCCGCATCGCAGACGAAACTATCCTCGTTGTTGTCCCTGACATTTCCGACGTGTGTACCGGCGCCGTACTGATGCAATTATGGCTCCTTGGTGAGGCGTGGTGTTGTCCGGAGAGGGTGTACGAGGTCTTCGATTTTCTATCATCTTGCCGGATATTGCCACCGTTCGCAGGCAAACGGCACACGGCGGGCCGACAGATATCGAGCGGCATTTTCCCTGGACCGAGCATTGGGCATGTAAGCCCCAAGGTTGCTGGAAAATTGCGGTAGCTCACTATATTCTTGGACAATTCGAGGGGCTGCGTTCCCGGTCCCCGTTAAGTACCGCAGAGTACACAGATGGCGCGAGAAAATGTAGAAGTTGCAGTCATGTTCGCCGACGTGTCGGGCAGCACCCGGCTGTACGAAACGTTGGGCGACGAAGATGCAAACCGCATCATCGGGAAAGTGCTTGCGATCATGTCCCGCATCACCGAGATGTACCAGGGGTTTGTGATCAAGACGATCGGCGATGAGATCATGTGCCGTTTCGTGAACGCCAACGAGTGCGTCAGGGCGGCCAAGGAAATTCAGGAAGAGATCTCGAGCGGCATCCAGGGCGAAAGTATCCCCATCATGGTCAAGGTCGGTCTGCACTTCGGGCCGGCGATCCTGATGGAAGACGGGGACGTATTCGGTGACGCGGTCAACGTGGCATCGCGCATGGCCGGTATCGCGAAAGGTTCCCAGATCATTACGACGCAAGATACCGTTGGTCTTCTCGACGCGGACTTGCAGGACATGAGCCGCCGCTTCGACAAGACCAACGTCAAGGGCAAGGAAGAAGAGATCGTCGTCTACCAGGTCGTCTGGGAAGAAAGCGACGATGTCACGCGCATCGAGATGTCGCAGGATACAGAGGAAGATGAGGTCAGGTACCTTTGCCTTGATTTCCGCGGTGAGAAAAACCGCATTGCCTCGAACGACAAGCGAACCTTCGTGATCGGTCGCGGCGTGCAGAGTGACTTGCTCTGTCCGGCTCGCCTCGCTTCCCGGACCCACGCGCTCATCGAGTTCCGGCGTGGCAAGTTCCACTTGCTCGACCAGAGCTCCAACGGCACGTTCGTCAAGACCGACGATGGCGAGAACATCTTTCTTCGGCGCCAGGAACTCATGTTATGGGGGTCAGGTTATATCGCCCTCGGTGAGGAAGTGTCGAAAGAGGACCCGAAAGACCTCATTTATTACGTGTGTGAGTAGTTACCCGCCCCGCGTACCGCGTGGTTTGCGCAGTTGCGCGGCCTGTCTGTAAAATGATCCTTCACCAGGCGTTGCCGCTGCTCCCCGGCAGGTAACCGCGAGAGGATCAATGCATGTCAGATCGACCGGATTCTGACTTCGATGACGACCAGACTGCTATCCGTCAGGTTGCGAACGATGACAAGACCAAGGTTCGCAAGGACCGTTCGCGCGCGCCGTCATCTTCCGATGAGACCCAAATCCGGGGAGAGTCGGTGCCCGGGGAGGCCGCCGGCAACGACGATGCGACCCTGATCCGGGGCCAACAGGACAAGGCATCATCGCCAGATAGTCCACCTGATGCGCCACCAGCCTCGGATGACGCGACAATCATCCGTGGCGACAAGGCCGGAGACGAGCCGCCTGCGCGTGACGCATCCCAGGACGCAACGATCATCCGTGGGCAAGAGACGCCGAGCGCTCCGTCTGACAGTGATGCCACTATTATTCGAGGCGATGACCAGAACACTCGAAACAAGAAGCCGCCCTCGGCCACCGTATTGAGGGAGCCTGGCGCGACATCCGGCAACGCGACGATACTGCGCGAACCGGGTAAACCCGGTGAGAACGCGACAATCCTGCGCAATCCTTCGGCGCCCTCAAACGAACATGCAACGATCCTCCGGGGCGGGGGTAGCGCCGCGGACCGCGATGCCACCACGAACGTCGGCGGCGGTCACAACGAGTCAACACTGCTCCGGGACGAGGACAACGACCGGACGGTGATGAATCCCGCGCGGGACAACGACTCGACGGTCGTGGGCGATCGCGCCAAGGCCCATGCCGATACGACCTACATTGCCGCAGTGGGCAAGCAAATACAGTCCCGCGGCAACTCCGAAGCGGGGCGACTGTTGAAGAACCGCTTCGTCCTCGAGGAAAAGGTCGGTAGCGGTGGAATGGGGGATGTCTACAAGGCGCTCGACCTGCGCCAGCAGGAAGCCCAGGAGCGAAATCCCTACATCGCCATCAAGATTTTGAACGAGAATTTCGCGCGCCATAAGGATGCGTTTATCTCGTTGCAGCGTGAGGCCACGCGAACCCGGGGTATTCCGCACCCCAACATCATGGCGGTTTACGACTTCGACCGTGAGGGTGACACGGTCTTCATGTCGATGGAACTCCTTGATGGCCAGCCGCTTGACGACTACCTGAAGGAGCATCCCGAGGGCGTTTCGGTGGAGGACGCCTGGAACATCATCGACGGCATCTGCCAGGGCCTCTCCCGCGCCCACGGGGCGGGTATCGTCCACTCGGACTTCAAACCAGGCAACATCTATTACACCGGCAGCAAGATCGCGAAGGTATTCGACTTCGGTATCGCGCGTGCCGTGGCCAACCCGCTGGAACAGCAGGGCGAAAAGACGGTTTTTGATGCGGGCACTTTGGGCGCGCTGACGCCGACCTACGCCAGCTACGAAATGCTGACGGGCAAGGAGCCTATCAAATCAGACGACGTGTATGCCGTCG
>JAGRIN010000394.1 GCA_020443245.1 Pseudomonadales bacterium | reverse complement strand
CTCCAAGCAAAGTTGTTACGCGTCATCGAGACCGGCGCGTTCCGTCGTGTGGGTGCCGAGGAAGACATGTCGAGCGACGTGAGAATCCTGGCTTCCTCCAACCGGCGTCCTGAAGATGCGATCGAAGAGGGCCGGCTGCGCCAGGACCTGTACTTCAGGCTCGCGCGTTTCCAGATCTCTATTCCGCCGTTGCGAAAGCGTGGACGGGATATCGCCGGACTCGCCGCGTTCTTCATCGACGAACTCAACCAGCAATACGAGGGCAACAAGGTGATGACGCCGGACGCCGTCGAACTGCTGGCGCGGTACCCGTGGCCGGGGAACATCCGCGAGATGCGCGCCACGATCGAGCGCGCATACATTCTCACCAGCGCGGAAATTACGGCAGAGGACCTGGGCGATCTCGACGTCGGTGAAGAACGCCAGGGCGAGATGATCGAGATCTCGAAGCACGCGACGATCGCCGAGGCGGAGAAAAAACTGATACTCGCCGTGCTCGAGGACAGCGGGGGCAGCAAAACCCGCGCTGCCGAATCGCTCGGCATCTCACTGAAGACGCTCTACAACCGCCTCAACGACTATGAACTGGACGGCTCTTGAGTCTGAATGGCTTCAGTGGACGAATGCTTCGGTGACCCACGCGCGCGCCGTCTCCAGGTCGTCGTAGTCGAAAGTTTCCACCTCCGCCGAAACGAAGTGCTTCCCCAACGACTCTGCAAGGGGCCGCAGCTTCGTATCCGTGACCAGCGCCACACGCTTTATCTTGCTGTGCATGTCGCGAATAAAACGCAGATGGGAAACCATGCCGTCGAAGGATTTCCATCCCGGGAACTCCCGTGTGTGGACGACAAGGCCGTTCAGTTCGTCATGATCCCGCAGGAATTCGTCGACGCGTCCTCGAATCGTGTCGAAGTCCTCCTTCGACAGCGGTGCACGAGGCTCGACCAACACGACACCCTCTTGCACGTCGAACTCGACATGCATATGGTCATCGGCGCGTAGCCACGCCATCGCACTACCGGCATCCGAGACGTCGAAATACTCGATCTCGGCACGCGTGAACGGACTGGCAAGGCGGGTCATCCATTTCTCCCATCGCTTGTCGCCAACGCAAGCCACTCGCGAGAAGGCATTGCGAAACCGCTTCTCGACCTTGATGTCATCCACGAGCGTGGAAGCATCCTCGAAACCCTCGAACTCGGACATGCGAAGCAACAGCCTCGTCACGACACCAGCGTCTGTGGACACAAGGCGTGTTTCGAGCCGTCGGATGTCAGTTTCCGTGAGCTTGCCGGAACAGTTGACGATGAGAATGTTGTCGGTTGTCTGGTCAAATGAAATCATCTCGGTTTTGCCTCCCTGGGCGTCTTCTCGCACCACATCGCCGCGGCGCGCGTTCGCCCATCTGAGGTTACGTCTCGCAAGGACCATACCACCTGCGAGCAAATGCTCCAGGGCACGCGTTACCGGGCACGCTGGCGCCGAGTCCGCCGGATGGTCCATCCCCGCCTCCGGGCGCCCGGCCTGTAACTCTTACCGATCGTGCGGGAAACAATTGCAATCGACGTCGAGACAGGACCGCTTGTAAGACTTACCAGTGCGCGCATCGCGCGGCCCCTGCGGGACGCCCAGGCCGACGGAACAGATCTTGCTTCACTCAGGGTGCGACAACGATACGGAGAATCGAATGAACTGGCGTACGGCGATGATCACGAAACCGCTGTTCAAACGGGTCAAGGCGGCGTTACCGGCAATCTCGGAAACAGAGCGGCAGGCGCTGGAAGCCGGGGACGTCTGGTGGGATGCCGAACTCATGTCCGGACGGCCCGAGTGGCGACGCCTGCTCGATATCACCGGCGACTTCAAGCTTTCGGCGGAAGAGCAGGCGTTTATGGACGGACCGCTCGAGGAACTGCTCGGCATGATCGACGACTGGCAGATCAACTTCGAGCGCCGCGGCATTCCTGACAACGTCTGGTCGTTCCTCAAGCGCAACGGCTTCTTCGGGATGATCATTCCTCGCGACTATGGCGGCCTCGGCTTCTCGGCCGCCGCACACTCCGAAGTCGTGTCACGAATTTCGACGCGCAGTACAGCGGTCGCTGTCACGGTGATGGTCCCCAACTCACTCGGTCCTGGCGAACTGCTGCTGGAGTACGGCACAGATAAACAACGCCAGTATTACCTGCCGCGGCTCGCCGACGGCAGGGAAATACCGTGCTTCGGTCTCACGAGCCCGGACGCCGGATCCGACGCCGCGGCGATGAAGGATACCGGCGTCGTGTGCGAGGGCGACTGGCACGGCAAGCGTGTCCTGGGCATGCGCCTCAACTGGCACAAGCGATACATCACCCTGGGACCGGTCGCGACGCTGCTCGGCCTCGCATTTCGCCTGCGCGACCCTGACGGATTGTTGGGCGAAAAAGAGGAACTCGGCATCACGCTTGCACTCGTCCCGACTGACCTGCCGGGCGTAGAGATTGGCGACCGGCACTACCCGGCGATGCAATCGTTCCAGAACGGCCCCAACCGGGGCACCGATGTGTTCCTGCCACTCGAATACATCATCGGCGGCGAACAGAACATCGGACAAGGGTGGAAGATGCTGATGTCCGCACTGGGCGCCGGTCGCAGCATCTCCCTGCCCGCGCTTTCAGCCGGCACGGTCAAGCTGGCCGCTCGCGCAACGGGCGCGTATTGCCGCGTCCGGGAGCAGTTCGGCATCCCGATTGGCAAATTCGAGGGCGTCCAGGCGAGGATGGCGCCCATCGCCGGCTGTGCGTACCTCCTCGATTCGGCGCGCCGGGTCACGACACTCGCGCTGGACGAAGGTCATACCCCCTCTGTGGTCTCGGCCATCATCAAGTCGCA
>JAGRIN010000393.1 GCA_020443245.1 Pseudomonadales bacterium | reverse complement strand
GAATCGACCGTCTCGAGATCGCCAAGTTCCAGCTTGGGCATACCGCAGCAGGACTCGCGTGGCACGAGCGTCATCGAAATGCCGTTATGTTCGAACACAGCGACGAAGTCATCGCCGAGGTCGGGCAGGTTGTAATTGCAATAGCAGGTCGCATAGAGCGCAACCTTGCCGGTCGTGACACCTGCCGCCTTCGGCGTGATGTCACCATGTTTGAACCGCTTGCGCAGCGTCTTCGAATGATACGCCGGCACCGGCGCTTCATGGTGAACGCCGAGCGTCGACTCGAGCGCGTTGCGAAACAGCGGGTTCTTGTTGAGCGCGTTAACGGTCACGTCGACCAGCGGTATGGACGCCAGCTTGCCGACCATGTCGGTATTCGTCAGCGTGTTGTCACGAAACGACGCACCCTTTGTCTTGTAGCGCTGCGCCTTGGCCTGCAGCATCAGGTGCGGGAAATCCACGTTCCATTCGTGCGGTGGTACGTACGGACACTTCGTCATATAACACAGGTCGCAGAGATAACACTCGTCGACGACCTTGTAGTAGTCCGCCTTGTCGACCCCGTCGACTTCCATCGTTTCCGATTCGTCGACGAGGTCGAACAATACGGGAAAGGACTGGCAGAGGCTCACGCAGCGACGGCAGCCGTGGCAAATATCGTAGACGCGCTCAAGCTCGTCAAAGAGCTTTCCTTCGTCCCAATATTCGGGATCCCGCCACTTGATCGGGTGCCGTGTCGGCGCCTCGAGACTACCTTCCCTGCGATCACTCATCGTTCAGCCCTCGTCGCGCGTTAGCCGTCGAGGCCGTCCAGCGCCTTCTGGAAACGGTTGGCATGGCTGCGTTCCGCCTTTGCCAGCGTTTCGAACCAGTCAGCGATTTCATCGAAACCTTCTTCACGCGCCGCGGAGGCCATACCCGGGTACATATCGGTGTACTCGTGCGTCTCGCCGGCAATCGCGGCTTTCAGGTTGTCGCTGGTCACGCCGATCGGCAAGCCGGTCGCCGGATCGCCAACCGCTTCGAGATACTCGAGGTGGCCGTGCGCGTGGCCGGTTTCACCCTCCGCGGTCGAACGGAACACGGCGGAGACGTCGTTATAGCCTTCGACGTCAGCCTTGGCGGCAAAGTACAGGTAACGACGGTTGGCCTGGGACTCGCCGGCAAACGCGTCCTTCAGGTTTTGCTCGGTTTTGGAACCTTTCAATGACATGTCATTTCTCTCCTTTGGTGAATCACCCCGGTAAGGGAAGGGTCAATGTACACACTCAGCCCTGATGCATCTAATAAATCTTTTCGTTTGCGTTGATTGGCAAAATCGATTGTCAGGCGCCGGCCCGCGACGGGCATGAACCGCCGCTACGCGAATTGTACGTCCCATCGGCGACCCGTCGCGAGTCGACGTGGAAATCCTAGGATGCGCCCTTGAATTCCTGGAACAACTGGTCGACCTGGTGCCAGAGCACACCGCCTTCGCCGTTGCCAACCTGCCGCCCGTTCAGCATACCAACGGGCCAGGTTTCGTGACCGGAACTGGTGATCATGATTTCGTCCGCATTCTCGAGTTCCTCGAGCGAGATTTGCCTCTCCTCGACGACGAGACCCTGCGCCCTGGCAAGTTCCACGACCACGTCGCGGGTAATGCCGTGCAGGAGCAGGCTGGTCTTGGGCGGCGTCACGAGCACCCCATTTTTCGCGATGAAGATGTTCGACGCAGTCGCTTCGGTGACGTAACCATCCCGGATGAGGATCGCGTCGTCCGCCCCCTGGGCCACCGCCTCATTCTTGAGCAGGCCAGCCGCGATCAGGCTTACCGTCTTGATGTGCCCACGAGCCCAGCGAAAATCCTCAAGGGTGATCATCGCGAGCGGCGTCACGGTCTTGCGTTCCAGTATGGGTGCCTCATAGACCATCACGAGTACGGTCGGGGTCGCATCGGGCGGATACAAATGGTCGCGACGCGGGGCGACACCTCGCGTCACCTGAACGTAGACGTAGGCAGTCTCCTCACCGCTACGTGCGATCGCTTCGGCTATGAGGTCCGTCCATGCAGCGTCGCTCAGCGGGTTCGCAAGGCGAATCTCCTTCAGGCTGTTCGACAACCTGACAAGGTGCCTCGGCAGCGTGAACGGTTTGCCGCCATATACGGGAATGACTTCATAGATCCCGTCACCAAACATGAATCCACGATCAAGGACAGAAACGCGGGCTTCTTCAGGCGGTTGCCAGGAACCATTGAGGTACGAGATTGCAGGCATATCGGGCCATCACTGGGTCGAAAGACCGATGATAGCCCAAGCGTCGCGCCCAGGCGACGACTCTTACTTGCGTGCTCGCTTCTTCATCGGCGATTGCTTCGGCTTGATACCGGAAACGCCGCTTTCGACTTGTTCGATCTTGCCACCACTCTTCAAAAAGAGTTCGACATCTTCCTCGAGCTTGGCACGAGGTCCGTCTTTGCTGATGGATTTGTCTTTCACTACTTGCTCCTGTGACGGTAACGCAGTCCTCGATCGAGCGCTCGGCAGGATAGCCCCGGGGTTAACGACCTTTCAGAGGCGCGCGCCCGGTGAAGGCGACGCAACGCTGCGAGGAATACCAATTGGTTCGCCCCAGCAAACTGTCGCGAACCGAAAAGCGTGGAAATTCCACGGGAACGCCATGGTAACAAATTGCGACACGCACGTCTAATGCCCGGAAATCCCGCAAGAATCTGAGCCCGGAGCTGACCTTCCCTGACTATATTGCTAAGGGGAAGGCGACGTCGCGGAGAGTGTGTCAATGCACCATGCACGCAATGCCAGATCGTCCTTCGCATCCGCCCAGAATGCAGCGAGCCAGCGGACGACACGCGGGAAGAGTCTGTGCAGTTCC
>JAGRIN010000392.1 GCA_020443245.1 Pseudomonadales bacterium | reverse complement strand
TGTGTTCAGCCAATTCACTTATGCAGAAGGGGACTCCGGCTTCGCTGTCGACAACACCGATCTTCGATATGCCGATGCCACCATCGTAAACGGCAAGTCACTGCAGTACGGCATTACGCTGGATAACAACCCGACTGTGGGGGACTTGTGGAACAGCACGCCTGCGTGGAGCTATCCCTATTCGAGCAGCGACGTCGCCCCCGAACCCGGCGCGGACAGCCTGGTTGGTTCTCTCGGTGGGGCGGTGGCCGGCCTCGGCGCTTACGGGATGCTGGACGGCAAGTACTACGGACATGTCGCGCTGTATCGCAATACTTCCGTCAACAGCGCAGCAGGCAGCACGAACGTGATTGACGGGGTCGCGCCTTACTGGCGTCTTGCGTGGCAGAAGAACATCGGGACGAGCTACCTGATGCTGGGCACGTATGGACTCGACGCAAAGGTGATACCTGACGCGATGACGGTGGCGGGCGGTATCGGCGGCCCGACGGCGCGCTATCTTGATACTGCGCTGGACTTCCAGTACGAGCGCCCGGTTACCGGAAACACGTCACTTGTCGCCCATGGTTCATTTACGCGTGAACGGCGTTCCGATGTCGATGCCGACGGCGCATACCTGGCCGGTAGCCGGGAAACCTGGAAGTTCTCGAAAGTCGATGTCGAGTACAACATGGGACGCTGGCGACCCGGGCTTGCCGCATTTAACACTGATACCGCATCAGACGGCCTGGATTCGCGCGGCTATCTGCTGAGCGTGGGTTACTTTCCATGGCAGAACCTGGAACTGGACCTGCAGTATCGAGGGTATACGAAGTTTGACGGCACAAGCGCGAACGCCGGCGACAACGACAGCGTCTACCTGGGATTGTGGCTGATGATCTAGCAGCGCCGGGGCTGGCTACGCCGGCCCCGTTTCGAGCGGCAGGTTTTCGTCCCGGACCCATTCGCTCATCGATCCGTCGTAGACACGGACATTGGTGTGCCCGATCAGCGTCAGGGCCAATGCGTCGATCGTCGCGGAGATGCCGCCGCCACAGTAGGCGATGACGCTTGGCTTCTCCAATACGCCTTTTGATGAGAAGAGCGTATGCAACTCATCTGCAGACTTGAAACAGCCGTCTTCCAGGACATCGCCGTAGTAGACATTCTTGCTGCCGGGAATGTGGCCCTTGCGTCCATAGTGATGTTCTGCCTCACCGGTATAGACACCCGGCGCGAGCGCGTTGATCGTGCAAACATCGCCGTCGCCGATCGCGGCCTGCGTCATGGCCTTGTCGGCCCAGCGTGCGCGGTCCAGCTTGACCGTGAAATGACCGGGCGACCACTCGGGCTCTGCGGTATCCAGCGGACGACCCTCGCGCTGCCATTTGGCGAGCCCGCCATCGAGCACGGAGACATTTCGGTGCCCGCATGAATGCAGCATCCACCACGCGCGTGTGGCCCACATCATGTGGCCCACGCTGTAGAAAACGACGCGCGAGTCATCATCGATGCCGGCCCTGCGATACGCTGCCTCAAGGTGCTCGGCAGACGGCAGTGTAAAGCCGAGGCCGCTCGTCGTGTCGGATAGATCCTTGCCGAGGTCCATGAAGGCCGCGCCGGGAATATGGCCCGCGCGATAGTCTTCGATGCCCGGGATGGCGCTGTAGCCTGTTGTGCTCGGGGCAAGGGTCACCGAGACATCGAAGAGACGCAGTTTGACCGAAGGATCGTCCATGGCGTCAGCAAGTTGCTGCGTCGACATCAGGTATTCAGGCTTGCTGTATTGCATTTGAACCTCGATCTGAACGGGAGCCTTGGGAGTTTACTCCTTCTGGCCTTCGTTTGGTGCGAGCCTGCTCGCCGGGTTGTCAGGATCTCGAAATACGTTCCAGATTGACGACTTCCCCGCCGGCGACCCGACCCTCGGGAACGTCGTCCGCTTTCGATTGAACGACCGCGAGAAGGCGTCCGGCCGCGGCCGCCACAACGGTCCCGATGGCCTTGCCAGCCGGATCGCTGATCGTATCCCCGACGACCGGGGCAGCGCTGGAAGTCCCGCGAAAGAGTTTGCGCCCGGACGCGCCTCGATAGTGCATACGCGCGACGATTTCCTGGCCCAGGTAACATCCCTTGTCGAAGTCGACGGCGCCAATCTCGTCGTAACCGAACATCTGTGGGATGAACTCGCCGGCGGTTACGGCCGTGAGAAACGCCATGCCCTCGTCGATTTCCGCAGCGAACCAGTCCGCCGGTTCGCCGGCAGACGCGCCCACGATGGATAGTTCGGCGTCCGGCGACCAGGCTTCGAAGCGTGCCGAGTCTGAGACGCGGACGATGTAACCGTCGCCAAGCCGGGCGATTTCCCGATTTGCCGCAGGTCCGCCGTCGACTTCGCCGCTGATGCCATAACAGTACAAGGTATCCGAGAGGTCGTTCATCTGCGCCTTGGAGAAGACAATATATTTCTTGAGGAATTCCTGCGTTGCCGGGACCAGATCGCGCGACATGCGCAAGAGAAATCCATCTTCGATGCGTGCGAGGCGAAAGCTCGTCACCATGCGTCCCTGCAGGTTCAGCGTTGCACCGATTGCTGTCAGCGTGTCGGTGATATCCTCAATGTCGCAGGTCGCATAGCCCTGCAGAAACTTCTGTGCGTCCTTGCCGGTGATGGCGAGGAAGCCGTAATTGTCGAGTCGGGTCAGGGTAGTCATTCGAGTATTTTACACCTCTGCTACCGGTAACGATTATAATTTTGTCGAACGAACCATAACCTGAAGATATATGTCGAGTGCCGAGCCGAACAAGAAGCAGCTCAGGTGGCGGAGCCGCCGGGGCATGCTGGAGCTGGACCTTCTCCTGCTGCCATTTTGCGATGAGGTCTATGAGCACCTTGGCGCAGCAGACC
>JAGRIN010000391.1 GCA_020443245.1 Pseudomonadales bacterium | reverse complement strand
GGCGCCTCGCCGCGCGCGCTGACGCTCACTCGTCGTGAGACGGTGCTCGATGCAGGCGGCTTACCACGCTATCGATAACGCCGTCATTCTGCGGAGGAAGACACTTGCTCGTCTTCGATGAGCCTGATCGCAGAAGATGAGATGTCCATCCGGAATGCCGATTCAGGCACGCCGTCAGATATCTGCCGCAGCACCGGGGGCAGTTCTACATCGTCAACGCCAATGAAGCGATCATCCTTGACTCGACCGAAAACAAGAAAACGCACGCCTCGCGACGCGATCGTGTCGAGCGCGTTGTCTCGCAGCTCAGCGTTGTCGTTGTAGTAGCGCGTCTGGCCGATGCGTTCGAGCGTGTCACTTCCGACGATATAAGTTGCGTTGGGGAAGAGCGCTGACTTCGCGATGAATGTCGGTGCGTTGGTAAACGTGAATGCAAATTCATCGCCGATACCGAGCTGGCGCTTTCGCATATCCACGTAGTCGAGCGGCGGTTTGTCGACGTTGAATGCGGAGATCTCCAGCAACACGGTTTCGCCAGTCAGCTCCTCGGCGACCCGTGCCATTTCCCGGTGCCCTTCGTGAACGGGATTGAAGGCGCCGGGAAAAACGAGGCGCGGTGTGTTGATCGCATGGTTGGTGAACGCGAGCCTGCCCTCGAACAGGGCCAACCATTCCGGTTCGGCTGTCTCAACGTGCATGCCGAGCGATTCGTCGCGGAGCAAGGACAGTTCCGGCACGTCGACCCCTTTACCAATACCGATGGCACGGTAGAGCAGCTCGGAGCACAACGTTTCCTGTTCTGCGCGGCTACGGCCGGTGCGAGAAATAAGAAGGGAGAATTCGTACGTCTGGGCAAGTGACTGAAGTGCGACGTAGCATCGATCCTGCCCGCGCCGTTCCCGGTCTGTGGTCAGTGCGGCAGTGCATCCGATGCCGAACAGGGACGCGGGCTGACTGGCGAGCCGTCTCGCCCGCTGCAGGGCTGCCATCGCCATCGCGCGCGATGTCTTGCCGGAACACGCCTGATCCGGTTTGCCGCCAATGTAGTCGGCAAGTGCGGCCGAGTCATAGGGCACGGTCGCTTCGATCAGCGTGCGCGACGCGCCCGGTACGGCGAGGAGACCAGCGATCGCTGTGCTGCCTCCGCCGGCGGCCGCGATGACAAATTTGCCCGGCGCGGCGTGAAAACGGGATATAGTTTCGACGTTCAGTGTCAAATCCAGTGCAACAAGCAGGACCGAAGCATACCAGCAAATTTGCGGCATGCGTGACCCGTCGAAATCAACGGAAGTGTGGAAAATGAAAGCGTTACTACTCTTTGTCCTCATGGTGTCTGGATGCCAGGTGCTCGCTGCCGACGAACCGGCGGAGTCGCCGGCGATGACGCCGCAAGAACTGCCCGGATACCAGTTTGACCAGAAACAAGCCCAGGCGCCCGCCGTCGTGTCTGACCTTTCGGTGGGCCAGAGCTACTACATGGATCGGCAACGCGAGGAGGCGAAAAACCTCCTGTCCCAGAAACTCGGGATCCTGCATTTCAATGCGGAACTCGCCGACATGACATCCTTGCAGCAACTCTACGATCGCAAGGTACTCGGCAAGGATGACGCCCGCGACTGGCAGAACGTTGGTGTGTTGTTCGGCGATATTCTTGCCAAGCAGTTCAGCCTGCACTGGGTCAGTTACAAGGACGACCTGGGCATCAGCAAGTGCCTGCAGTGGCGTGATACGCAGAATTTCGTTTTCCCGGTGACCATGTTCTCAAAACGAATGCAGTTCGACGAGCAGATCGACGTACGGGCGATCTACGACGACATCAAGTCGACGGTAGAAGCCTTTAAGGCCAGGGAAGCGAGGCTCGGCAAGGCCGAAGAGTGAAGGCGTGGCCCGGGCGCCGGCTCTGGGGTAGAATACGCGCGGTTAAAACAGCGGGCGCGCATTCATGATTTCGAAGTTCATACTGGGCACACTGAAATTCTTCATCGTCGACTCGATCGTCAACATCCTGGGCGATCTGTTCGAGCAGCCCTGGGCGATGTGGGCGTTCATCGGATGGGGTTGGCTCTCCATTCTGGTGATGATCGCCAGCTTCGTGGACCAGGTGCCAAAGCTCTGATCGACAGCTCTGATCGACGGCGCTGACCGACCTCAGGGCGATTGCATCAATCGCGCCAGTTCGGCGATAACCTTGTCGCCGAACTCGGTCGTCGAGACGACCGTCGTCTTGCCCACCTTTGAAGCGAGGTCGGCCGTCGTGAATCCCGCCTCGAACACGCTTTTCATTGCAGCCCAGACTGCTTCCGCCTCGGCCTTCATGTCGAAGCTCATCTCCAGCATCATGGCGACGGAGCCGATCATCGAATAGGGATTGGCAATATTGCGTCCGGCAATGTCCGGCGCGGAACCGTGGCTGGGTTCGTAGTACGCCTTGTCCGGTCCGAGACAGGCAGAGGGCATGAGTCCGAGCGAGCCAAGAATGCCGCCACCCTGGTCACTCAGGATGTCCCCAAACATGTTTTCCATGACCATGACGTCGAACTGGCCGGGGTTGAGGCACAGGGCCGTTGCGGCAGCGTCCACGAGCATATGGACCACTTCCACGTCCGGATAATCAGTGCGGACTTCCTCGAGCACCTCGTTCCAAAGCACGCTCGAGATCAGGACGTTGCTCTTGTGGATGTTATGAAGCTTCTTCTTGCGCGAACGCGCCGCATCAAAAGCCGTGATGAGCACGCGGCTGATCTGGTCCTCGGTGTACTCCAGCATTTCGTGGACGTAGCGCTTGCCCTCGGCGTTGACACCGCGTTCCTTCTTGCCGAAGTAGAGTCCCCCGACCAGTTCGCGGATCAGCAGGATGTCGATACCATCCTTGATGATTTCGGGCTTGAGCGGT
>JAGRIN010000390.1 GCA_020443245.1 Pseudomonadales bacterium | reverse complement strand
AGGCAAAGCGCGCGAATCCGGACACGGTAAAAGTGTCGGACAAGGGCACCCTTGTCCGGGACGTCCTCATCGACTACATCAAGAAGAACGGCTTGCCGCGCTGAGACGCTATTCGGCGAAGAAGTCCCGCACCAGCTCGAGGAAGCGATCCAGCCGGTCATGGTGAACCCAGTGGCCGGCGTTCTCGACTTGTACGTGCCTCGCATTGGGGAAGAACGTCGCAGGATCTTCCCGCTGACCCTGGCCGTGCCAGCTTTCTGACCCGCTGATCAAGAGGATCGGCGCCTCGATCCTGGCCCAGAGTTCACGGCTCTGGTCCATCGTCATGTCGAAAGGCGACATGACATGGGTATAGTTGTCGAACTTCCAGCTATACGTGCCATCCTCGTTCTGGTTGCTGCCGTGGATCGTGAGGTGGCGGGCCTGGTCAGCGCGCAAGTGCTTGTTCGCTTCCTGCATCCGCTCATAGGCTTCTTCCAGCGACGCGTAGCGCTTCGGAAGGCGTCCTGCGACCTTGCGGGTCTGCTCGATCCAGTTGCGCATGCGAACATGCGTCGCCTCCCGGTTGTACATCGCGGGCGGACCGCCCCAGCCTTCAATGACCACCATCTTCTTGATGTGTTCGGGATACACGCCCGCGTAACGCAGCGCAACGCCGCCTCCAAGCGAGTGTGCGACAACGTGCAGCGGCGCGAGTCCTCGCTGGTGAATGAGCTGCGCGAGATCGTAGACGTACTCACTGTGGCTGTAGCCGCTGCCGAAGACCCATTCCGAATCACCGTGCCCACGAAAGTCCGGCGCGACGATATGGTACTGATCCCGCATTTCCTGGGCGACCCAGTCCCAGTTGTGGCAATGATCGCGGTTTCCGTGCACCAGCAGCAGCGGCGGTGCGTCTTCATTGCCCCAATCGAGGTAGTGCAGCTTCAGGCGCTGGGAATAGTATGAGTGCGACGTCGGGCTGGCCTTGCGTTCTGCCATGGCGATCTGGAAGTCTCCTGGAAAAGGCCGTAATTATAGCCGACCCGACCGCCCGTGGGGTGAGTTGCGCGACCGTCGTGATGGACGTATTCGCCATATGAATATTCCGGTTGCCTATTGATCAGGCCTGCAGACTGCTAATATCAGGCGTTCGGAACGTGTGACAGGGAAACATGCCCGGCAGGACAAGAGTCAGTACCGACGCCGTCACCAAAGCGCTGGTATATCGCTACGTCAAGGAAGACGACAGCGAGGCAACGATCGAGACAGCAGAGGCCATCCAGCGCATACGCGCGCTCGATGGCAACGCTATCGATAACGTTACGCGCGCTTTGCGTCAGCAGCACCCGGACGACCAGCCGCCGGAAGTCGTCCGTGCAATCCTGGCCGCAACCGATGACTGCATACGAATCATATTCCGCCTGGCCGATCTTGATACCGAAGTTGAGCCACACTTCCGTCGCGTCATCCCGGAACTCGCCTGCCGCCTTGTCAGTTCACCGGACATCGCCGTTCGCAAGGACGCGAGCATTCTCACAATACTGGATGCGCTGGTCGAAGAGACGATCGGCTGGGCGCCAGACCTTGGACGCGCCGGCGATCGCATTCTCCTGAACACACGAGATGTCATCGGCCGTTTGTGCGACGAAGAAACGGACATCAAGTCTCTCCAGGCCGAAGTCGATGAACTCGTTACGAAGGAACGCACCAGGATCGCAAAGCTCGAGGATCGACTCGCCGCATCCGAAACCGGACGCCTTCGTTCATCGCAGTCGAAAACGAGGTCCGCGGAAATGATCAACGCGGCAATGGCCGGCCGGCACATGACCTACAACATCGCTGCGTTCCTGCAAGGCCCATGGTTCGACTCGGTGCAGTTGCTCGTGCTGCGCGAGGGACTCGACAGCGAGACGTGGCTTCGCGCGGCGAAGCTCACCGAAACGCTCGTCTGGACGATCCAGCCACTGGCCACCGACGACGAATCTGAACGCCAGAAGCTCTATCGCATCATCGAGCACTTGCCAGGTGAGATCCGCGAACTGCTGGTGGCGCTCGAACATGAAACCGATGCCACCGAACAAGTGCTGGCCGCGATCGAGGCGGAACACCTCGCGGTCGTCTCCGGACAGCCGCTGGAATATGAGGAGTTTCCAGGCCTGCCATGTGACGACGAACCCGCCGGTCGGCCAAGGGCCAGTCGCTTCCTGCAGAGGAAGGTCGATGCATTCAACCCGGGCCAGTGGTTCACCTACGAGTCTGAAGGCGAATTCACGCGAATCAAACTCGTCCTTAAACTGGATGACGTGCGGGAGTTACTGTTCACCAATCGCAACGGCATGAAAGTCATGCAGCGCAGTTTCGATGAGTTTGCCTACCTGCTGTCATCCGGCATCGTCAAGCCGCTGAATCACAGCGCCGTCTTCAGTTCCACCTTCGAGGCGCACTATCTCGGATTGATCGAGGAGCACGAGAAGTTCATCCAGCGCCAGGAACACATGAAACGCGACGAAGAGGAACGCGAAACGGCGCGACGAAAAGCGCTGACCGAAGCGGCCGCGCTGGCAAGAGCGCGGGAAGACGCCGAGCGGGAGCGCCAGGTACGCGCCCGTGCCGATCGACTCGCGCAAGCACGCCAGATCGCGGAACTCGAAGAGAACGCCGGGGCGGTCACCGAATTGACACGCCACGTCGAGGCACTCGCCATCGGTGCCTGGCTCAGGTTACCCGGGCCGGACGGCGAACTCGAAGAGTGCAAGCTCGCGGTACGGATATCGGCAAGCGACAAGATGATCTTCGTCAGTCGTGCCGGCACCAAAATCGGCGAATACAACACAGAACAACTCGTACAGCTGCTCGTGGCGGGCCAGGGTGAGATCCAGGATGCCGGCGTCGAGTTCGAGGACACACTGGCGG
>JAGRIN010000389.1 GCA_020443245.1 Pseudomonadales bacterium | reverse complement strand
CGGAGAACTCCATCGCGGCTTCATACTCGGCACTGGCGCGGCAGAGTTGCGACGCCGCGTACCAATCGTCCGCTGCGGTACCGAAGTCGCCGACCGCGAACGCATGATGCGCCCTGAACTGGGGGAGCAAATCGCCGAGCGATGCGTCCAGCATCCGGAGCAGCCCCGCATGTCGGGCGCGCAATGGGGCTTCCGGGATATTCGAGAACGCCTCGAACACAAGTCGCCTGCGAAACCGGAATGTCTCAACGCCGTTGAAGCGCGACGGCTCGATCAAGTACGACAGGCGCTCCACGACAAGTTGCCCGAACCCTTTGTCCGACGCGATCCATGACAGGTCGCGTGGGAATTCCTCCCCCAGGAACGCTGCGTACCGCACTGCCGCCATCAGCGCTGGCTCAGGTTCGAGTTCGTCAAGAAAGCGCCTCGTGATTGCTGTCGGGACGAACGGGATCGAGAGATCTCGATCGGCCAGTTCGGCGGCCAGCAGTTGTGCGAAATGAGGATTACCACCCGAGCGGGTAATCAAACGGTTCAACTGGACGCCGGACGTGAACCCGAACTCGTGCGACAGGAGCTGCTCGATTTCGCCTCGCCCCATTTCCGGCAGCACAAGGCACGCGCAATCATCCAGCGTCGACGGCAGCGACACATCCGTCGTGGTGACGACAATGGCACCACCCGTGGCCAGATTTCGTCGGAGCGCCTCCACAGCGTCCCGGATCGTATCGATCGCAGCATCTTCCACCACGATAAGCTCGAACGAGTCCGCGGAATTGTCGATCCCGCTCACACGTTGCCGGCCGTCGATGACCTTCTTGCGCCCCTGTATGGTCGTCTGCAAGCCTTCGACGAGACGTGATTTACCAGCACCTGTCTCACCGACGATGCAGATCAGCCAGGTGCCCTGTTGCTCGACTTGTTGCCGGAGCCAGCGCAACTCATCTTCGCGCCCAAACATCGGCGCCTGGTGCACGGCGCCGCCTGCGCCAAACCGAAAGCACGCCTCGTTCTCAAACGACGCCGCGCCCACAAGGCCGCGCCGGATGCCCGCTGCGGCGGCGGCACGATCGGTCATCAGGATTTCGTTGGCATCGAGAGATGCGCCAAGTCGCAGGAGTCTCTCGACATCGGCAGAGACGAGGAGTTCTCGCTCGGACAGGTTGCCGCCCGGATACCAATCTATCGCGACCGCAACGTTCAGCTCACTCGCCAGTCGATGCGACAACCCACGTACCGTGGACGCATCGTGAGAATTTTCAAGGTACGAATCAAGACGCAGGACGTGCGCGCCCGCGGAGGCTGAAAGAATGCTCGCACCGAACCGCTCCGTCACGGACAGCAGTGATGCCATCGAGACAGGCGACGCTTCGCTCGGCACAAGCGCAAACAAGAATCCGCGCGGGACAATAACGGTTGCGGACGGTCCTTCGTCTGACCGTGACACCGCTAACGCACCGAGAAGGCCGGCGGGGTCATAGTCGCGCGCGGTCCTCTTCTTGCGGAGCGCAATGCGCAACCTGCGCGACACCGGATGGCCGGCAAGCGAAGACGGGATGCGATGCGTGCTGTTATCCATCTGCCACTTGATTACCATGTTGGGGGTCATGCCCTCGAAACACCGTTTGCCAGCGACGCACTCGATCAACACGACTGCCCACGCATAGAGATCAGTCGAGCGGTCGATTGTTTCGCCCGCAAGCTGTTCCGGGGCGCAGTACTCCGGTGTACCGATGATTGCCCCGGGCGTCGCGTGCCCATCTTCGAGAAATGTGCAAAGGCCGAGGTCAAGCAGTCTCGCGGCCGGCCCGGATTCGGTGCGGATGACCATAATGTTCGCAGGCTTCACATCGCAGTGTACGATCCCTGCATCGTGCAACGCGCGAAGCGCCTCCAGGACCTCGCCCATCAGCGACAGGATTTCCCGCAGGTCCGGTGCGCCGCGTGAGGCAAGGAAGACGTCGAGCGTCATCCCGTCCAGGTATTCATAGACAAGAAAGCGAGACGCTTCGTCTATCCGGCCAGCATCCAGCAGTTTGACCAGGTTTTTGTGTTCACAGGCCGAGCTGACCGCGATTTCAGTCTCGAACCGCGCATCATCGACACTCGCACCGTCCGCGACCCGCAGGCACTTCAGCACAACTTTCTGGCGAGTGACCAGGTGATGCGCGCTAAAAACGACACCGGAGGCGCCGCCACCCAGCTCGGACTCAATGCGGTATCGCCCGGCGATGACATCACCCGCCTGGACCATGCTTGTCCTCAAGTCTCACCTGCGCGTGTTGAGGTAGGCCGGGAGCTGCTTCTTCTGGTCCTGCAGAAGCTGCTTGGCCTGCCCTTCAGTGACTTGCGGCGCCGGCGTCCCACACGCCGCATTGCACTTCGTCGTCTCGAGATAGTTCATCAGCGCCTGTCCCAGCTGCAACGAGTAGTCGAGGGAAACCCACGACTGCCCCCCACAAATGTGGTCGCTTTCGATCGATGTACCACCGACGATGTTCCGGAACCAGATCTTGTCTGTTTGTGCGTTTCCGCACTGGCTCGAGAAATCCATTATCGGCACCTGGATCACCCGACAGGTATCCGGTTCATCCCCTGATGAAGAACAGGCGTCGCGCTCACCGGGCTGCAAGACCTTCGGCACAGAAGCAGTCGCATGACACGAGAGGCAGGAGCTGTGCGGATTGTCGGCAGGACCATTCAATCTTCCGGCGCAACCCAGGTCCTTTCGAAGATACGGGGGACGCAGGGACGTGAACATCGATGACTCGTGAACCAGCTCTGGCGGCGTGATGCCGCGATCGCCGGGATCGTTCGCCCAAGGCTTGTTCGCAGGCGGCAAGCCAAGGTCGGGATCATTTCCCCAGGATAGCCCGACCGGCACCAACGCATCCCATCCTTT
>JAGRIN010000037.1 GCA_020443245.1 Pseudomonadales bacterium | reverse complement strand
GCATCTCGAAGCAGAATACGAAAAACTCATTCATTCGCTGAACGAGTGGGCGCAGTGCCGACAGGAGTGGTTCGAACTCAAGAAGGCCACCGTGCTCAAACGTTTCGATGCAACCGAACTCCGTGCCAAGCTGAAGTCGCTGGAAGCCCAGCTGGACCTGCAGCGCAGGCAGTGGCGTATGTTGACCGCGCAATTCGCCTGAGACATCACTCCCGGCACGGAAGCACCATCACCGTAATCAACATTCCGGACCGGACGGGGACCGACTCATGAACGATATCTTCATCGCCGCAGGCGCGCGCACTCCTATGGGTGGATTCCAGGGCGCACTCGCAGAACAGAGCGCTGTGGAACTTGGCACAACCGCTATTCGCGAGGCAGTCTCACGTGCGGGCATCGATCCGGGCCAGGTGAACGAGGTCATCATGGGATGTGTCCTGCCCGCGGGACTCAGGCAGGGACCCGCACGCCAGGCCGCTATCGACGCCGGTATCCCGGTCGAGGTCGGCGCCACCACGATCAACAAGCTTTGTGGTTCGGGCATGAAAGCCACGATGCTGGCTCACGACCTGATCAAGGCCGGCACTAACCGCGTAATGGTATGCGGCGGTATGGAGAGTATGACCAATTCACCGTACCTGCTCGCCAAGGCACGCAGCGGACTGCGCATGGGCCACGGCGAGGTGCTGGATTCGATGTTTACCGATGGGCTCGAAGATGCCAAAACGGGTCGATTGATGGGATCGTTTGCCCAGGACATGGCGGACAAGTACCAGTTTACCCGCGAGGATATGGACGCCTTTGCCATCGAATCACTGACCCGTGCCCAACGCGCAATCAAAGACAACAGCCTGAAGCCCGAGACGGCCACCGTCACATTCAAGACTCGAAAGGGCGAGGTGACCGTGGTCGATGACGAACAGCCGTTGACGGCCAACCTCGACAAGATCCCGACCTTGCGTCCCGCTTTCAAGGCGGACGGAACCGTGACCGCCGCCAACTCGAGTTCAATCTCCGATGGCGCATCGGCGCTGGTACTGGCGGACGAGTCTGCCATCACCGAGTACGGTATGGCGCCGATGGCAAGAATCCTCGGTCACGCGACCAATTCCCGGCATCCCTCCGAATTCACCATCGCGCCCGTTGGCGCGATCGAGAAGCTGATGGCGAAGGTCGGCTGGGAGAAAGAGGATGTCGACCTCTTCGAGATCAATGAAGCGTTCGCCATGGTCACGATGGCCGCGATCAAGGATCTCGGCCTCGATCCGGCCCGGGTCAACCTGCACGGCGGCGCTTGCGCCCAGGGTCACCCGATCGGATCTACCGGTTCGCGCATCATCGTGACGCTGATGTACGCACTGAAGCAAACAGGCGGCAAACGCGGTATCGCATCGCTTTGCATTGGCGGCGGCGAAGCGACCGCGGTCGCCATCGAACTCACCTGACCTGCACGTGTCAAAGCCTCGCAGCGCGATTCGTCCGCGCTCTGTGGATTTTGGGTACACCAAAACCTTACAATAATTGACACCAAGAATTTAGACCCGGCCCAACTATTCAGGAGCGCAATTTTTGTCCCGACTCCCCGTCATCGTCAGTTTTGGCGGTATCAACCCGGCCGGACGAAGTTCCGGGCACCATGGATATCGGCGCCTGGTGCATGAAAAGCTCGGCCAATCCCTCGCTGACGAGACGTTTGCGGCGCTGAACGCACTAATGTCCGGCCCCGGCACCCCTGTCGATGACGCGCGCAAGCAATACATACTCAACCACACGCTGATTCGCGAACTCGAGAAGAACCTGTTCGACCCCGACGCGATTGTCGTCCATAAAGCCGCGCAGCTCGGCAACGCAGCCGCGCAACCGATTTCATTCACGATCAAGCGCAATCAACTTCCCGACGTGATCCCCCCGATCTGGGAGATCAAGGAAATTGAAAGCACGCGCGTGATGGTGACGGTGAAGAACGATCTCGACGTGCTGTTTCCCGACGCGCGTGTGTCGCGCGTCAAATCAGCCGGCCAGCTACCGACCGGGTTCGATCCGGAAAAACTCTACCAGTCTCGCAACCATCCACGCGGACTCCAACTGACGGTGTATGGCGCGTCGGACGCGATCAATTCCCTGGGTCTCGACTGGAATGAAGTGCGACAGCGCGTGCCGGGCGACCAGATTGCGGTCTACGCCAGCAGTGCAATGGGCCAACTCGATTACAATGGTGCTGGCGGCATGCTGCAAGCAGCACTGCAGGGCAAGCGCGTCAGTTCAAAGAACTGTGCGCTCAGCCTTGCAGAAATGACCGCCGACTTCGTCAACGCGTACATACTCGGTAGCGTCGGCAGCACGGGCGCAAACATCGGCGCTTGTGCGACCTTTCTCTACAACCTCCGACAGGGGATACAGGACATCCGCTCCGGCAAGTTCCGGGCGGTCGTCGTCGGCGCCAGCGAGGCGCCTATTACGCCGGAGGTCATCGAAGGCTATCGCACGATGGGTGCACTTGCCGAGGACGAAGCCCTCAACAAGATCGACGGAATTACTGACGGAAAGACCAATCATCGCCGCGCGTGCCGGCCCTTTGCAGAGAACTGCGGATTTACGCTTTCCGAGGCGTCGCAGTTCATCGTTCTGTTCGACGACGAACTGGCGATGGAACTCGGTGCGCACATCTACGGTTCCGTGGCCGATGTGTTTATCAACGCCGACGGGTTCAAGAAGTCGATTCCCGGACCCGGGATCGGCAACTACGTGACCATGGGCAAGGCGATGGGTGTCGTTCGCGCCATACTGAGCGAGGACTCGGTCAGGAACCGAAGCTATGTCCAGGCCCACGGTACCGGCACACCGCAGAACCGGGTAACCGAGTCGCACATCTTCAACGAGATGGCGAAGACCTTCGGCATCGGGAAATGGCCAATCGCGGCCATCAAGAGCTACCTCGGCCACTCTCTCGCAACCGCTTCGGGCGACCAGATCGTTGCATCACTCGGCGTCTGGGCTCACGGCCTGATTCCCGGCATCAAGACAATCGATGCGATTGCACACGACGTGCACCATTCCAACCTCGACATCCTGATGGATCACAAGGAGATCGGCCGGGATTCAATGGACGCCGTGTTTATCAACTCCAAGGGATTCGGCGGAAACAATGCAACTGCCGCCATTCTCTCGCCCGAGGTCACCCTGCGAATGCTGGCCAAAAAACACGGCAATGACGCGATGTCGAAGCATCGAAGCCTTAACGAAGCCGTCAGCGATAGAACTCGCAACTATGACACTGAAACGATCGCCGGCAAGAACTCGCTGATCTACAACTTCGGTGTCGGCGTCATCGAGGGTGAACAACTCGAACTCTCACCGGACCGGATCAAGATCCCGGGGCTGGACAAGGAGATCGACCTGCACGTGCAGAATCCCTACGAGGATATGGGCGAGTAAGGCTGGCGTGCGCCTCGTCCGGTTTTGCCGGACGACAGTCAGTCGATCTCTCGCGTGGCGCGGAACCGGATGTCCGGCCAGCGTTCCTCGATCAACGAAAGATTGACCCGTGTCGGGGCAAGGTAAGTCAGGTGTCCGGCGCCATCGAGCGCGAGGTTCGCCTCAGCCTTGCGCTTGAAGTCCGCGAGCATCTTCGCATCATCGCATTCAACCCATCTCGCGGTCGTGACGTTCACCGCCTCGTAACTGCAGTCGACCTTGTATTCGTCCTTCAGACGAAAGACGACGACATCGAACTGCAGTACGCCCACCGCACCCAGGATGAGGTCATTGTTCGCCAGCGGCATGAAGACCTGCGTCGCACCCTCTTCGGATAGCTGCGTCAGGCCCTGACGAAGCTGCTTGCTCTTCAGGGGATCACGTAATTGCACACGACGGAAGAGTTCCGGTGCAAAGTGCGGCACCCCAAGGTAGCGGTAGTTGGCGCCGTCCGTGAACGTATCGCCAATCTGGATCGTGCCGTGATTGTGCAGTCCGATGATATCGCCCGGCCAGGCGTCATCGGCGTGGGCTCGCTCGCCCGCGAGGAACGTTACCGCATCACTGATGCGCACTTCCTTGCCGGTGCGCACGTGCATCATCCGCATGCCTTGTTGGTAGTGACCCGAGCAGACGCGCATAAAAGCAACGCGGTCACGGTGCTTCGGGTCCATATTCGCCTGGATCTTGAACACGAAACCGGAAAAATGTGAGTCGGTGGCCTCGACCTTGTCTTCGTTGGTCTGGCGTGCAAGCGGTGGTGGCGCATACTCGACGAAGCCATCCAGCATTTCCATCACGCCGAAATTCTTGAGCGCAGTGCCAAAGTAGACCGGTGTGAGTTTGCCGTTTCGATATTCTTGCAGGTCGAACTCATGGCTTGCTCCCTGAAGCAGTTCGACCTCGTCTTTCAGGTCGTCGCGCGCCGCACCGAGAAACGCGGCCGCTTCGTCACTGTCGATCCCCTTGATGATTCGCGGCTCGACAACCGTATCGCCCTTGCCGGGGACATACACATGAATTTCGTCGTTGTAGAGGTGATAGACGCCCTTGAAGTGATTGCCCATCCCGATCGGCCAGGTGATCGGCGCACACTTGATCGACAGGACAGTCTCGATTTCGTCCAGCACCTCGATCGGGTCGCGGGCTTCACGGTCGAGTTTGTTGATGAACGTGAGGATCGGCGTGTCACGCAGGCGACACACTTCCATCAGCTTGATGGTGCGTTCCTCGACACCACGCGCGCCGTCGATGACCATGAGCACAGAGTCCACGGCCGTCAGCGTGCGGTAGGTGTCCTCCGAGAAATCCTCGTGGCCCGGCGTGTCCAGCAGATTGACGATGCGATCCTTGTAGGGGAACTGCATGACGGAGGTCGTCACCGAGATGCCGCGTTGCTTCTCCAGTTCCATCCAGTCTGACGTCGCGTAGCGCTCCGACTTCTTCGACTTCACCGTTCCGGCGAGCGCAATGGCCTTCCCGTACAGCAGGAGCTTTTCGGTGATCGTGGTCTTGCCCGCGTCAGGGTGCGAGATAATCGCAAACGTGCGACGTTTGTTGACTTCGCTTTGAATAGACATGGTCCGGGAGCGACTTCTGGCGCGGGAACAATCGATGAGGCGCCGCATTATAGCGGGGAGCGGCGCGCGATCAAATCAATCGACGGGCAGGATTTCCTTGGCCAGTACGAGGGCGTCCTCGCGCCCGACGAATGCGGGGTAGTAATCCCGCCGCACGCCGACCTCGTTGAATCCAAGCCCCTCATAGAGACTGTAGGCCACCTTGTTGGAGGTGCGGACCTCGAGATAAACCGTGCGCGCGCCACCAGAGCGAGCCCGATACAACATGTGCTCGACGAGCGCCCGGCCGAACCCGTGCCCCTGGAAATCCGGGTGAATGCAAACGTTCAGCAAGTGCGACTCGCCGGCGGCAATGGAGAGGATGCTGTGACCAACGTTTCGCCCCTCGAGCACAAACAGCCAGCACTCGTAGCCGGAATTGAGACAGTCGACGAAAATACCCTCGGTCCAGGGATGCGAGTAGGACCTCCGCTCGTTCTTCAGAACGTTCGGCAGGTCGCCGTATTGCATGCGCATGAGTTCGTAGTCGACGCCGACCGCACTCACCTCGCGCTCTCCAACTCCGAAGTGAGCGTGCGCCACAGCTCCCGCTTGCGGGCGGGCTCGGCAAAATACACTTGCATGGCAGGGAATTTCAGCACCTTTCGATCACCCGCCGAAGGTTCGATCCATTTCGCTGCAATCTCCCCGAACAGGAGCATAGTCTGTCCTGCATCACGCACCCGCTGGGCAAGGGCCGCGGCAGCGGCAGACTCTGACTGGTCGACGTGCTGCGACTTCACCATCGGCCACTTGAAGGAGGTTATCTTCGGATCACTCGCACCCCGCCAGGCCGTCACCACATCGGTCGCGAAGCGGCGCTGCGGTTCCGGCAGGCTGGACGCTTCGATTGGTACCTCGAAAACGAGTGAAAGTCCGGGGTAATCCATGAAACAGAACTGGAACGCCGGTACGGGCCCCGTCGCGACCTTCGGCTGCTGGCGACGGGCGGGCGGCGCAACCTCTACCTGCCCTGTTCGCACCGGACCGGCGTCCGTCTTCGCAATCGGGACGACCTTCTGCTCGGCCGCGGGGGCAGGTCTTGCAATGGCACGGGATCCCCGCAGGAGCCAGACATCAACACCCATTTCTTTAAGATATTGATTTCTAAGCGGAAACATACCCGCACCTGATCGATCCAACCCCGACAGTTTAGCAGGAGTTAATGGAAAAAGGACGGTTTCTGATGAACGCGGCGGGGTCAGGGAACACGCCCGAAGCGCAGCGTCGAATCGACCGCTTCGGTGAATGTTCGCTCCTCACGAAGGATGAAGCGACCGCGCTGCGCCATCTCGAAATTTGCGCGACCTGCCGGATCCGCCCGCAATCGGGCTCGATAAGATTCATAGCTGGCCAACGAGTCGAACAGGATGATGCCCCACGCAACATCGTTGGTGCCCTCGTCAGGCAGGAAGTAGCCGAGAAGGTTTCCACCACAACGCGGAATGATGTCCGCCCAGTTGGCGGCGTACTCCGCGAATGCGTCCCGCTGGAACGGGTCGATCTGGTAGCGAATGAAACAGGCGGTCGGCATTTTCAATCTCCTCTGGTGAAGCATCGGGTCAACCCTGCGAGCGGCACAAGTTCTGACACGAAGCGGAAGTCCCCTTCACTCATCATGGTCGCGGCCCGTTGCGCCGCTTGCATGGCAAGCCTGCATAGGCCGCCCCCGATGCTGACGCGGCTGACGCCGATCCCAGCGAGGTCGGCCAGGGTGATGGACGGGTCGGCAAAGCCCATCACCACGTTGACCGGCCGCGTCACTGACGACACCACTTGCCGCATGACATCCAGGTCGCGAATGTACGGTGCGTAGAGCACGTCGGCACCTGCACGTTCATAGGCCTGCAGCCGCCGAATCGTCTCCTCGAGTTGCGTCGGTTCATACAACAGGTTTTCCGCCCGAGCAGTTACGACCATGGGGACAGGCAGCCGAGCGTTGGCGTCTACGACCGCCTCCACGCGTTCGAGGGCGAGTTCGAACTCGTAGAGTGGTGCGTTCGGCTCGCCCGTACTGTCTTCAATGGAGAACCCGACCGCACCGGTTTCGAAGATGTGATTCACACGCGCGCCAACGGTCTCCGGGTCATCGGCGAAGCCGTTCTCAAAATCGGCCGTGACGGGCAGGTCAGTCGCGTCACAGATATGCCTGCAGTTCTCCAGCAATGACGTTTCATCGGCCCGGCGTTTCCCCTGCGATATCGCGACACCAAGGCTGGTGGTCGCCAGCGCCTCAAACCCGGCGGCCTCGACGATCATTGCACTCCCGACGTCCCACGGATTGGGAACCAGCAACGGCCATTCACGTTGGTGAAGGCGACGAAAGTGCGCTGTCTTCTCTGCTCGGTTCACATTTCACCCAGGTTCGTTTGCCCAGAGAATGCATCCTCATTCACCCGCTTTCATTAATCCAATGCATAATAAGATGCCAATCTATACCGAGTACGCATAGATGAATTTCGAGCAACTGGATGCTTTCGTGACCGTCGCGACCGAGGGCGGCTTCACCCGCGCATCGGCAGCATTGCATCGCACCCAACCGGCCGTGACACGGCGAGTGCAACAACTGGAACGAGACCTGGGTGTTCGCCTCTTCGAAAGACGCGGTCGCGACACATTCCTGACGCCAGAAGGCGAACTGTTCCTGCCCTACGCGGTGCAGGTGCTGACAACGCTGCGAGACGGGGTGAGTGTCGTATCGGGCGAAACGCCAACCGGGCCTCTGCGCGTTGCACTGGTCGGTACGCTCGCCGACGAACATCTTGCCGAAGCCCTGCGAGATTTCAGTGCAGCGAGAGACTCCCCGGACATCAGGCTGCGCACTGCAACGAGCCGGGAGGTCAGCGAACTCGTTCGGCGTGGTGAAGCCGACCTCGGCATTCGGTATTTCATGGACCGTCGGCCCGGCGTGGAAAACATCGCGCTGGGAGACGACCGGCTGCACCTTGTCTGCGCCGCGAACCATCCACTCGCAGGCAAGACCCTGCACAAAGCTGACAGGGTCGTCGATGAAAAGTGGCTGACGTTTCCGTTCAGTTCGGAGAATCCGGATTCGTTCGGCGAACTCTTGTTGCGCGCGCTTCTACGCCTCGGCATCAGCGAGCCCGACGTTACTGTCGTCGACAGCCTCACCGCGCAGAAACGTCTCGCACAGGCCGGCTACGGGCTCGCGCTGCTGCCGAAGGGAAGTTGCGAAGACGAGTTCAGGTCGGGCAGTCTGGCGACAATTACTGTGAAGGGCTTTACGGCGTCCCAACCTGTCTTTGCGATCCGGCGCACGAGCACGAGGCAACGGGTGGAGTTCGACGCGTTTCTCGAAGCGTTGAAGTACCGTTCATTGCGATACAGGTAATGACGGAAAGCTACTTGCTGCCTCGTGGCTGCAACTCGCTGAGCCGGATTCGCTTCTGAACTCGGGGCTTGCCGTCGACGTCTCGCAGGTCGACGGTGATTTCCGGATCGGCCTGGCGCCAGTCAATTTGAAGCGTACCGAAGTTGAAGCCGCCATAGGCCTTCCCTTCACGATAGTGATTGGTGGTTTCCGCGCCTTCGGCAAAACTGTGGGTCATGCCACTTGAGGTCACGTCGTACAGGGGATAGTCGAGCATCATCTTCGAGATCTCGGCGAAGTGTCGATCACCGGAAAGAATGATCACGCCGGCCGCACGGGTGCCCTGAATCAGATCAAAGAGCCTCTTGCGCTCGCGCGGGAAGTTGCCCCACGTCTCATAGCCGTGATCGTCGTTGATGACCTGGATTCCACTTGCGATCAGGCGCAACTTTGCAGGTTTTTCCAGTTGCTGTGCGAGCCATCGCCACTGCGTCTCGCCCAGCATGGTCGCGTCCGGACTCTCATCCTTGTCATAACGTCGGTCAGGGTGGGCAGACGGTGTCCAGGCACTGCGAAAGTAACGTGTATCGAGCAGGATAAGCTGAATCCTCTGGTCCGCCGGACCGATCTCACGCTCGGCATAAATGCCTTCGGTCTTGCGGCGGTCGCTGTCCTGCGGCTCGTCGAAGAAATCCAGGAACAGGCGCTGCGATGCCTGCTTCTCCCGATACGAGCGTCCTGCATCGTTCTCACCGTAGTCATGGTCGTCCCAGATCGCTTCAATGCGCGCGTTCTTCCTGAGCGCCCGGTATCCTGGAAAGCTCGCGAGCTTCTCATAGTCCGCCTTCATCACGTCCATCTGGTGCGTATCGGCATAGATGTTGTCACCGAGCCAGAGCCATAGCTCCGGCCTGGTATCGATGATGGCATTCCAGATGACCTGCGGCTTGGCCTGGTCAGAGCACGAGCCGAACGCGATACGGGTCAGGGGTTGATCCGCTGCCCGGGCAACGAAAGCGCTGACGGCAAGCAGCAACAGCAAGGCGTAGCGAAGTGCGTGATGCATGACAGGTATGGGCCTCACAATCGGTTTTGGCCCATCCTATCAGCGTTTCATCAAGGAAGGATTAACGCGAGCGCAGCGCTCGCAATTTCAATTTTTCGCAAGCTTCCTGGCCTGCTTGCCGGCTTTCTTGTACGCCTGGTCGACGGAGCGCTTGTGCGTTTTCTCCAGCTTCGGGTAAATGGCCATCGCAGCGGCAAGCGCCTGCTCGTACTCCGCGGTCCCGTTGAACTTCGCGTGCAGGTAGACGGAATAGTCATCGAGGTCATCGAAAGAAAGCGCAGAGTTCTCCTTGATGAAATCCCATCCGCCAATCGCCATGACGGCGCCTGCTTCCTTGGTCTTGCTCTTCGCGGCGCTCGAAAACAATCCGCCAAAGGGGACCTTCGAGGCAAGCGCTCCAACCGCCTTGTCACCGACTGCCGCACCAGCCGCCGCGCCGGCCTGGGCCGTCAACGCCTTCTCTGCCCAGGGCGTCAGCGCACCATCAGCATCGAACGGCAGCATGTATTTGCCCCCACTGCCCTGAACAGGCTCCGGTACATCCAGCGTGATCGTGCCAGCGTCGATCAACGCCTGCACTTGCTGGTACTTGTCCATCACCTTGTCGAGTTGCCCGAGCAGGACCTGGGCCTTGACGACGGCGCCCATGTCGACGGCAAACGCGCCGAACGAGGCGAGGGTCAATGCGATGACCGCAACGAATTTCCTGATCATGAGGTGTGCCCGCAGTTTTGAGTTCCGGGCAACTTTACTCACCTTGGCCCGGAGGCATATCCCCCATCCGGGGGGATTCAGGCAGAAGCCGTCACGCGTGGCTTCGGGCGCGTGGCGCCGATAAAGCAGAAGGAACCGAGGAAGGCACCGCCCGCCAGGATCGTAAAGCCCATCTGGTAGTTGCCGTAAAGGTCCGCCATATAGCCCGCGAACACGGGCCCCGTGGACATGCCGAGCATCACAATGAGCGATGAGAATCCCATGATCGTCCCAAACGACGAGGCGCCGAAGTAATCAGCGCGCAACGCGACCATCAGTGGCCCCCGTATCCCCCATGCAAGCCCGTGCAGGACGGCAAACGCGACGACCATGGCGAGATTGCTCGCATAGGCGACAAGCAGTAGCCCCGCTGTGTGGGCCACCATACAGGCAACACAGATGAGTTGTTTGTTCATGCGATCGCCGAGGTATCCGCCGCTCAACTGCCCGGCCATCTGGAAGAAAGTGAGCAGCGACACGACCAGCCCTGCCTCGGCGATCGAATACGAAAGCCCCTCGGTAAGGTGCGGCACAAGGTGCACCATGACTGCGGATACGGTCAGCAGCGCCGACGCGTGCCCGAGGGAAATGAGCCAGAAAGCGCGCGTGCGCATGGCTTCCCTCGCGGTGAAATCGGCGCCGGCGCCAGGTTGCTGGCGGTCACCCGACTCGTTGTCCGCCATGGCTGTTCCGTCAGGCATCTCGCCGACCTCGGCCGGGCGATGCTTGACGACCTGCACCATGGGAACGCCGACGAGGAGCACCAGGATACCTGACAGCAGCGCGGTGGTGCGCCAGCCGAACGCGGAAAGACACAAGATAATGATCGGCACACAAAAGCCGCCAAGCGAGTTACCGATCTGTGAAATCGCCACCGCCTTGGAGCGATTGCGGCTGAACCAGTTCACCAGTGCGACCATGACTGTCGCAAAGCCGCCAATGCTGGAGCCGATCGCGATCAGGCCAAACGTGACATAAAACCCGATGAGTGAATCGATGCGACTGAAGGCAATGAACCCGACGCCGAAGATGACCATCCCGACCCGCAGTACGGCACGCGGTCCATATCGATCGACCAGCCAGCCCTGCAGCGGGCCCAAAATGCCGCTCTCGATACGGGTCAGCGAAAAGGCGCCGGCAACCAATGCCTTGCTCCAGCCGAAGTCTTGCTGCAAGAGCACGACATAGGCCCCGTAAGATTGCATCCACAACATGCTGGCAAGGAACTGCACGCCGGCTGCCGCGCCAACGATGTACCATCCTGCGAACACGTGCCCTTGCGGCCGCACCATTCGATCGACACGCTTCAGCGCCGAACTGAAATTACCTTCGCTCACACGCGGCTTCTCAACGCAGTACGTGCTTCATCACACCGTACACGCTGATAGCCAGCCACACGCACTCGATGATGAAAGATGACAGGTTGAAGTTGTAGAAGAGCGAAACCATGATGAGCAAGGCGCCCACACCATTGACGAGCGAAAAGCGAAGGTCGTGGGCAGGCAGCCGGCCGCTTTGTACACCGAAGTAGGCAAACAACACGCACGCAACGCCGATGTTGCCGACAAAGTCGAACCAGTGATAAGACATCATGCCATTCGCTCCGCGATAAGCCGGTCGTGCCATCGTGACAACAGCGTGAGCGAGACAATTGCACCGAGAAGCGCCCAGCCCATGTCGGATTGGGTATCCCAGATGTAACCCTGGGTACCGAGAAACGAATCCGCCGCTTCGTCGGATACGAGCGCGACGAACCATTCGATGAGTTCATAGAAAGCGCTGATCGCGAGCGTGACGCAGCCCGAAAGGAAATTGACCCACCGTGGCCCGTTGACCACACGCAGCCTCATGAGCAACTCACGGGCGATCAGCACCGGCACGAATCCCTGCGCGAAGTGGCCGACCTTGTCGTAGTTGTTGCGTGACTGGCCAAACGCCTCCTTGATCCAGTCGAACAACGGGACTTCCGCGTAGGTATAGTGCCCGCCCACCATCAGGATCAGGCAGTGCACGAGTATCAGCCAATAGAGCAGGTTCGTCAGGGGAAAACGATTGAACGTGAACGCCATGACAACGATGCCAATGACGGCAGGAAAGACTTCGAGCGCCCAGGTCGCGAGATCCTTTGCGTCAATCACGGACCACGCCAGCACGCCGAAGAATGTGGCGAGCCAAACGATTCGCGCCGTCATCGGGACGGGATGTGCTTGCATACGCGCCTGCCGGTAGGAATTGCCTGAAGGCAAATAGTATCATCGGTTGGCCCTCGCTCCCGGAATGGTTCGATGACTGCTACGCTCACGCTCGATGGTATTCGTGTACTGGACTTCGGCACCCGTCCCAGTACCGCATGGTGTGGTCGTCTGCTCGCGGACTTCGGCGCCCAGGTCATCGGCGTCGAAACCTCACCTCATCCGCTTCGTTCGCAGGGTCCGTTCGATCCGGATGGCAACAGCATCGTCTCGCGATACCTGCTCGCCGGGCGTGATCTGCTCCAGGACGCGGCAACACCGGCTTTGATGTCTGCGGCGCACGTCATCCTGACTTCGGACACACACGAGGCATCCGCCCTGCAACAAGATCATCCGCAGGCCATTGTCTGCGCAATCACGCCATACGGTCTCACCGGCGCACATAGCGGCGAGCCGGGTAACGACCTGACGGCGTGCGCGGGCTCAAGCTGGGCGTACGTGAACGGATTGCAAGGCAGGCCGCCGCTCAAATGCAGCGGTCTCCAGGCGTCCTACCAGTCCGGCACGTTTGCATTTGGCATCCTCCTGGCAGCACTCATCGAGCAACTCGCCCACAATTCGCCCGGCCAGCTGATCGACATTTCAGAGCGCGAGGTGCTGGTCTCCACCGCCGCGCCAGCGCCACTTCGTTACCAATATTCCGGATTCAACTGGGCGAGGAAGTCGGGCGTCGATATGAACGAAGGGCCGGTGCCGGTGAAGGACGGCTGGTTCGCATTGACCATTTCCCGCCCCGCGTTCTGGATCAAGGCGATGGAAGTGCTGGGACTGCCGGACCTCGCCACGGATAAAGAACTGCAGCAGGCGGGTTTGCGACCGAAGCTGAAAGATCGCTTCGTCGACCGCGTCGGCAGCGCGATGAGCGAGTGGACCCGCATGGACCTGTTCAATGCCCTGGGCGAGCGGAGAGTCATTGCCGGCCCGGTGCTGCGCATGGACGAACTTGCAGACAACCCGCAGTTTGTTGCAAGAGGCTTTTTTCGCGAAGCCTCGGACGGACTGAAATACCCGGGACCATTCGCGCGCATGACGGCTTCCGGCTGGCGCACGCCGGGTCCCCGGCCTCGTAAAGTCACTTCATTCGACGCCAATGCGGAGATCAAAACGACGCCGGTGCGCGCTGCCCGGGGCGGACAGGGACCACTTGCAGGCTTTCGGGGACTCGTCCTCACCCAGGC